>NZ_JARBAE010000029.1:0-97121 GCF_033795305.1 Streptomyces sp. AK02-01A | reverse complement strand
GGGGTGGCGCTGATGGGGGAGGGGCCGGCCGGCCGGTGCCGCGTCGGGAAGGCGTGGTGCGCGCCGCTCGCGGCGTCCTGCTATGTGCTCGGCGGTGATCGTCCGGCTCAGCGTGTCCTTGCTGATGTGGAGCGCGGCCGCGATGTCCGCCGCCTTCATTTTTTGTTGACGGGCCTGCTGGACCAGGGCGGCTCGCAGGTCCAGCCAGTCCCGCCCGCATTCCGTCAGGAGCTGGAGCGCGGCATCCGGGCGGCCGTCGCGCACTATCTGTTCCAGCCGCTGAGTGAGCTGCGCGTAGTCCTTGGCTATCTGAACGGCATAGGCGTCGCTGTCGGCCGACGCGGGGCGGGAGCTGTTTCGGTAGCGTGCGCCGCAGTTGTCACAGCAGTAGCGGCGACGCCGGCCCGACCCGCGTTTCTGCTCAACGGTGTTGGAGCAGCCGGGGCCCAAGCACTCAAGGCCGTCCTGGCCCTTCGGGGTCATGCGATCTGGTTCCTTTTCAGGGATTGCTTCCGGGAATCCGGCGCGGAAAACCGCAATTTTCCGGCCTGCGGAACCGGTTTCATCCCCCGCTGCACGCCGGGAAGACGGACCGGTTCGAGCGGTGCCGGGCCACCGGCGTTCCATGGCCCGGCACCTGACGAGCTGTCAGGTCGAGCGAATCCGCCGGTAGCGCAGATGTGAGCGGCATATACCGAGGGCCGCGGCACTTGCCACCGCGAGGACGGCCTCCTCGGCGTCCGGGCGGAACACCGCCAGGATGCCGAGGAATGACATCGCTAAGAACGGTCCTACCTGGTTGTTGACCTGATTGTCACGCGGCTCCCGCGTTTTGGCAGCCCTGTTCCGAGGGATGCTAGTTTCGGAACACTCCGGCCGGCCCTTAGCGGGTGGTGAGCCGGGCATGTGGTCAGGAGGCACTGAGCCCTCCTCGATCGATAGTTTGCGGATGGACGAGCCGGCTCCAAATCTATGGTTGGCGCCGTACGGGAGCTGGCTCGTGCCCGCGACGCTACCCGCTCACTCGTGCGCACTCCATCGCTACTGTCCGTTAATGGGACGATTGCGGTTGCCGAATGTTTCCGAAAGCTAATCTTGGTCATCGGCGGGCCCGCTGTGCCATGAAAAGCAAACCAGCGAGCGCAAACGATCAGCTCCGGTCAGTGCATCCGGGAGACAGGCCCCCTTCGCACCGGCGTACACCGGCGCCCGGTGCACAGCGAACCCGGATCGACCCGCCCACCCGGGCCTCTCCCATGCCACCGGAAGTGGCCAACCGACTCGGCGACGGCCGGCGGTCTGGGCGACAGGGACGCTCGGGTGTCGTGAGACGGCGCGGCCGTCGCCCAGGCCGGCCAGCTATTTGTCACCTGCGACGTGCTTGACCTCCCGCTCGGCGTTGGCCTCCTGCTCAGCGTTGGCCTCCTGCTCGGCGAGGAACTGGTCGAGCAGTTGGAAGAGGACGTGAACTACGTGCGCCTCTTCTTCCGGCGTGAGGCTCCAGAACTCTCCGTCGGCCTCCGGCAGTGCGATCTGTCGGACCAGGCCCTGCCAGACGAAACTGCTCTGGTGGCCGAGGCGGCCCAACAACCAGTCTCTCCAGCCGTCGAGGCCGGGTCCGCCATGGCGGTAGGCATGCTGCGCGTAGCCCTCAAGGAACGCTTCCAGCCCCGACAGAGAGGGAGGTTGGACGTACATCCCGGGCCGTTTCGCGACGTTGGCGAAGTACTCGCGTTCGGTCATGTCGCTGAACTTTGTCATCTCGCCCCATCGTGCCGCACCAATCCGGTGCTGCGCGAAAACCTCTCTGCCCCAGATCGGAGATCGGCGCGGGCAAAGTGTGCGGCGGGTGGGTTGGTGATGTCCCGGTGTTGCCGGTGGGTGTCGCAGAACTGTTCGGACTGCCGCACGGCGTGAGCCTTCACACCGTGGATGGTCCTGCTGAAGCAGACCGCGCGACCGGCGAGGGCGGAGCGTAGACGTACTCGCCCAGCGCGGGATGTGCGCCCCGGAAGCCACCGCCATGCGTACGTCGTGATCCGGCCGGTGCGCTGTCGACGCTGTACGGCCGGTCCGTGAAGACCTTCGCGCCGTTCCTTTGCGGCGTCCCTGTGGGCGTCATGCCGCCGTCTCCAGAGTGAGAAGGATGTGCTTGGCATCCTTGCCGCCGACGTACTGGCCCGCCGTGCCGTCGGAGCGCACCACCCGGTGGCAGGGCACCACGACCGGCAGAGGGTTGGTCGCGCATGCGGTGCCCACGGCGCGGACTGCCCGCGGGCTGCCGGAGGCAAGGGCGACCTGGGCGTAGCTCTGGGTGCTTCCGTAGCCGATTTGCGCCAGGTGGCTCAGAACATCGCGACGGAAACCCTTCGACAGGCGCCAGTCCAGTGCGAGGTCGAACTGCTCGCGCTGTCCGGCGAAGTACTCGTCGATCTGCCGGGTGGCGTCGTCGAGTCGTGCGGGCGCCCGCAGGATGCGCGGGCTGATGGAATCAGCCAGTTGTTGCAGTACCGCCGCATGGTTCTGCACCGCGTAGGCGATTCTGACAAGACCCTGCTCGGTGGCCGCCAGGAGGAGGGAGCCGACTGGTGTGTCCATCGTGCGGTACGCGATGTCGAGGATCCCTTCCTGCCGCGCCTGTGACGCCAAAACCGCGTGCAGTCGCGCCATGGCCTCGGTGTCGTCCCGGGGCAGTCCTGCGAACAGACGCCCGTCGTCAGAGGCAGATGCGTTCATCACCTTCCGGTCACTCCCATCTCGTCCGTGTCCCTGTCCCTTGGATATGTGCCGCGTAGTGCCTTGATTCCGTCGGCCGCGGCCCGGCGGGCCGCGTCGGTGCTGCCGCCGGTCAGTGCGGCGATCTCTTTGTAAGGCAGGCCCGCCAGATAGTGGTACGCCACTGACTGTCGCTGCCGCTCTGGGAGTTCCTTCAGGGCCCGCCACAGATCCCCGTCCCAGTTCTGCGGTTGGCCGATGCGGCTCGGACGCTCGGGCAGCACCTCGACGGGATCGGGACGGCGAGCGTTGGCCCGCGTGACGTCGATGGCCTTGCGATGAGCGACCGTCACCAGCCACGCTTCGACATTCGCGTCGTCCGGCAGGTCCGGATATGCCCTCATGGCCGCGAGGAACGTCTCGGACCAGGCGTCGTCCGCGTCGTCCGGGCCGAGAACGGCCCGGACGACGCGCAGCACCATGGGGCCGTAGTCGGTCACGATCTGTTGGAATGGTGGCTTGGTCACACCTGGTAAACGAGCCGGCGGGACCGAACGTGAGGTCCGCACCTCAGAAGAATCGGCCGGCTTTCGCTGCCGCCGCGGGACGTCCGCGACGACCCCGGAGTCGAAGCTCCTCGGCGGCCACACGCCCCGACTGTTGTGTGGCCGTACAACCGGTTGTACAGCCACAAGGAACAGCCGGCCATGGCGCTGTGGTGGCGCCATGGCCGGCTGAGGGAGAGGACTACGCGGTGGAGGTCACCAGCCTCTGCCGCGCGGTCGCGTGGTCCGGTCAGGCTTTGGTGATGAGGCCGAGCTGCTGGAGGACGGTGACACCGTCGTCGAGGCCGACCTCCTCGGTGATCAGGCCGTTCTCGACCTTGAGGATGGTGGTTCCGGTGAAGTGCATCTTCTTGCCGGTGCCCGCGGGCAGCGAGCCGATGGGCATGTCGTCGAAGGCATCGCCGGTCTGCGTGCCACCGCCCACCCACTGACCCACGACGTAGTCGCCCTCGGCGATGAGGTCCGCGGTGCCGGAGAAGGCGAGGTCGGGGAAGGCCGCGCGGAACTTGGTCGCGAAGGCGTATACCTCGTCACGGCCGCGGCAGGGCGCGTGCAGCGAGTACTCGAAGCGGATGTCGGGTGCGGCGAGTTCGTCGATGACGGCCGGGTTGAAGTCCGGGCCCCAGAACTCGGTGAACCAGCGTCCGACAACGGCCTTGTTCTCCTCCACTGACATGATGTGCTCCTTCGTGCGTGTGTGGCTTGTGCTTGTTCCAAGGCCCCTGCGGGACCTTCACCACGTAGACGCCACACCCATCCACAACGTGAGAAGGCCGGCCGGCGTTTTCTCGGGATGATGGTGCGGCCGGACAGTGACGGTGTTCGTGGCGGGCGTCATGCCGCGGGCCAGATGCCGGAGGTACCGCGGCGATGGCTGTCCAGGAGATGCGTATCGATCATGCCGATGGCTTCCATCAGCGCGTACATGGTGGTGGGCCCGACGAACACGAAGCCTTTGCCGCGCAGTGTCTTGGACAGGGCGAGTGATTCGGCGGAGCGGGTGGGAATGTCGTCGAAGGTGCGGGGTCTGGGTGTGTCGGCCGGTTGATGGGACCAGACAAGCGCGCTCAGGCCGCCCTCGTCGCGCAGGGAGAGAGTGGCGCGGGCATTCGTGACGGTGGCATGGATTTTCTGTCTGTTGCGCACGATGCCGGCGTTGTTCAGCAGACGTTCGGTGTCCGCGTCGGTGTAGGCGGCGACCTTGTCGGGGCTGAAGTTGTCGAACGCCTCGCGGAACGCGGGACGTTTGCGCAGGATCGTGGCCCACGACAGTCCAGCCTGGAAGGCTTCCAGACTGATTCGCTCGTACAGACCCTGTTCCGTGCGTACGGGCATGCCCCATTCGATGTCGTAGTAGGCGCGTAGCAGCGGATCCACGGCCGCCCACGGCGGACGGGACAGTCCGTCTTCGCACATCACCGCCCCGCCGGCAGATGTGTCCGTCGGAGGCGGAGTCTCAGGGAGCGCGGCGCACATTCTGCTTTACGTATCCATTCGAGGGGGAGGGCGGCGGAAGCGTCATGTGCTCTCTTCCGCGGTGTGTTCGGTGTGTTCGGTGTGTTCGGTGTGTGGGCGGTCAATGCGCAGCGTGCGGATGATCTCCCAGGTGCGGCCGTCGCGGTGGGCTCCGCGGAGATGGTCGAAGGTGCCGATGCCGCCGTGAATGATCAGGCCGTCGTGGGCGAGGGAAGCGGTGGCGACCGTGCGTGCCGGGTCCCATTCGGTGGACAGGGCGAGACGCCGGCCCATCTGTACCCATCCCGGGAGCCGGCCTGTGATGATCCAGGCATCCGGTGTCTCTCGGGTGAAGCGCCGGGCCTGCCGCAGCCAGGACGCGGCGTGCTCCGGCAAGTCGAGGATGTCGAATACCGTCCCGCCGCGCGTCTGCCACGTCGCGGCCAGTCGGTGGGCGTTGCGGATGGATTCGGTATCGCGGGAGGTGCCGATGGTGACCGAGACGGGCCGTGGTCTCATGGCGTCGAGCAGCTCCATGACGGCCTGTTCCTCCTTTTCGGTCAGTGTTCCCGGAGGGAGACTGGGGATCGCGTGGGTGATCAGCGGCGACCAGCCGCATGCTGATGCCACCGACGTCTTGTTCATCGTCCTTGTCCTTGCGTTCGGAGCGAGTTCGGCGAGACGCCCGACTTCCATGACCGGTATCTCTCCCGCAGACAGACTCCGCAGGGCCGATAGCCGGCGGCCAGCGCGGTGGCTTCGTCGGCGAAGAACACCCGGTGGACGACATAGCCGCCTCGCTCAATGGCGCGAAGTGCCGCCGGGCAGTCGAGGCGGCCATAGATCCGGCCGCGCCGGTGCCCGCCGAACGCACCTGGCTCGGTGCTCTCATAGGCGCGCCCGTCGGCGGCGAGGAGGATGTACGTTCTCACACCCATCGGTGCACCGGCGCCTTTGCCTTTCTCTCGCACGGCATCGTGGAAGACGAGCCCGGGCCGGTGCGGCCGGCCGCTGCGCATGGCCGAGAAGGCATGGCCCACGGAGGCGCGGCGGATCGGCCGGTGGCTGTCCGGAACCGGACGACTCGCAGGACCGTCGGTCCGTAGTCGGTCACGATCTGCTCGAAACGGTGCCTGATCACATTCCGTAGACGAACCGGACCCGGCAAACGTGAGATCCGGCTTTCAGAAGTGCCGGCCCGACGTCCGTGGTGTGGGCCCACCCGCCTGAGCAGGAATGGCTGTTCGAGCCGTGGGCCGGTGCCATGGTGTGGCGTTTCCTCGCGGTGGCCGGTTCGTTGAAGGAGTGAGCGGCGTTGGGGCGGGAGGGAGCGGTTGTGCGGAGGGACGGCGTCCAACACTTCTGTGGTGGCGGGACAGTGTGGCGGGGCATGGGATACGACGCGGACCGGCTCGACCGGTCATCGCGACTGCGGGACGGCGTCCCGTGCGACACGCAGGAGAAGATCCGTTGAGGGGCGTCATGCGGTTGTTTGTCATTGCCACGCGCTACGGCCTGATCGAGCATGCGCGCAACCGGTTCGCCATGCTGCTGGTGGCCCTTTTCATTCCCGCGTGGGTCTCCCTGGTCCGCCTGGCGATCTCTGATGATCCGGTGCGGTTCCGGCTGCAGGCGACCGGAGGCGACCTGGTCGCCAACGGGAACCAGCTCACTCAGATCACCGGCGCCCTGAACGCGGTCACGCTGATTGTCGGCTTCATGATGTTCGCAGCCACCTTCAGCAGCGGGGCCTTCGACCGGCGGCTGTCCATGGCCGGGTATCACCGCGTCCCGCTGGGTCTGGCGAAGGTCGCCTGCCTGGGCCTGAGTTCGGCGGTGGTCGCCGTGTACGCCACCGTCGTCATCTGCTTCCAGTGGTCGCCCCGGCAGCCGGCGCTGCTCGCCGTGGCGCTGTTCTGCGCCGCGACGACATACGGCGCGCTGGGTGTCGCGCTCGGTACGTTGCTGCGCCGGGAGGTGGAGGGCATGTTCGCCATCGTGATGATCAGCGTCGTCGACCTCGCCCTGCAAAACCCCGTCGCCAGCAGCGGCGCGAACGACGGCATCGTGCGGTGGCTGCCTTCCTACGGTGCGATGCAGGCCAGTGTCGCCGCCAGCTTCTCCGCCGGCACACCCCTGGGATACTTCGCCGTGCAGTTGGCCTGGTTCGCCGCGAGTGCCCTGGTCGGTCTGCTCGCCTTCCGCCGACGCACCCGGTCGGCCCTACGCGGCGGTGCGCGGCTCCATCAATGGATGCCTGGGCGCCGCGTACCCGAGCAGTCCAGGCAGGCGGCCGAATACTGAGGCGGTGTCCCGCACGGCCGCCGGGCCGTGCGGGACACCGCCGTTTTCCGGTGCCTACAGGATGGAGCGGGCCGGGGCTGCCGGTGAGCAGACTTCACGGCGCAGGCGCTCCAGGTCCGGCCCTGGTGAAGCGGCGGTCACCTGATTGCGGTCGAGTCCGCGAAAGAGCGAAAGCTGGCTCATCAGGTTCTCGTAGATCGACGCGATGTCCTTCCCGTGGCTGGACAGGCCGGGAAGCGTGCGCAGGATGGCGGGCGCGTGGGCGGTCACGGCGTCGAGCTGGGCGCGCTGCCGCGCCAGGTGGCGCTCCACCTGTGCGACGGCTTCCTGGTGAGTGCATCCGGTCTCGTGGCGGACCGACCTGATCAGGTTGTAGGGCACCTGGTCGGCCTCGTCCTGCTCCGGTGTGGCCAGGTCGTTTTCGATGAGGGCCACCGAGAAGACGAGTTCCTCCAGGCGACGGGCCACCGGATGCCTGCGCACCTTCGGCGGGATCTCCCGGTCCTTCCACACCTCATAGAAGGCCAAGGCGATATCGCGTCCGCTGGTCGCCATCCGCAGTTCCGGACAGTCGGCCGTGGAGGGAACATAGCCGCTGATGCGGTGGTGCGCCTCGCGCTCGCTGGCTTCACACCACTTTTCGAAGCTGTCCAGGAACCGTTCCTGCCAGTCGGCGGTCCGGCCCTCGCGCAGCCGCGGCCACAGCCGCGCCCACGCCGTCGGGATCGCGCCTCGCGGGCCCGGCTGGTCCTGGCGCAGCGTCGCCACCAGGGCGCGCCTGAGCGCGGTGACGGCTCGCGGATCCGTCAGCCGCGGGTCCTCAAAGAGGTCGTCCCACAGCGCGCCCATCGCAAGGAGGCCGACGGCGGTCTCGGCCCGGTCCGGATCCGTCCGCGGCAGGGCGTCGGCCCGGAAGTGGAACACGTCGGCCAGCCGGTGGTGGTCGAGCTCGGCCGGGTCAGCGGCGAGGCCGGAGTCCAGAAACCAGCTCCTGACCCAGTGCATGGTCCGGCGCGGGGACGCTTCCCGGCGATCCAGGGAGGAGCTCTCGCCGCGCTGCCGGGGGACTGCCGGGCCGGGCGTGTGCTGGTCGAGTACGGCCCGGGCGTAGGCGATCATCGCCCGGCGGACATGCGATGAGCAGGCCAGCGCGGTGAGTTGCTCCGCGGCCTGCTCCACCAGGCCGTCGACCACGGCCTGTGCTTCGTCCATGACACCGCTGGCGACGACCAGTTCGCGGACGTGTGTCGCCTCCTCCTGCGTCATCCCGTCACGCAGCAGGCGGCGCAGGCCGGCGTCCTGGGCTGCCGCCCGGATGACGGGAAGGGAGTAAACACCCTGCGGCAGGTCCGCGTTGACGGGCTTGCCCATCTGCTCGGCGGTCGAGGTCAGGTCCAGGATGTCGTCGCGCAACTGGTAGGCGAGCCCGAGGTACTGGCCGAACCGGGCCAGTGCGTCCTCCTGCTCCTGGCCCCGGGCGGCCTGGATCGCGCCGACCCGGCACGCCAGCGACAGCAGCCCTGCCGTTTTGCCGTCGATCGTGTCCAGGTAGGACTGCTCGCTGCGGGAGGCCACATGGCGGTCGGCGGTCTCGGTCACCATGGCCGCGCACATCAGCTCGCATGTGCCGGCTCCCGCGAGGGCTTCCCGCCGGCCCAGTTCGGCCAGCATGCGAAGGCCGGAGGCCGTGACGCAGTCTCCTGCCAGCACGGCGAGCGGTGCGCCCCACACCGCGTTGGCGCTGGCCCGGCCACGGCGCTCGTAGGAGTGGTCGATGACGTCGTCGTGGTAGAGGGAGCCCAGATGCACCAGTTCGACGGCCGCGGCGGCACGCACCGCCCGGTCGTCGGCCGGCTCGGTGGGATCGGTGAGCACGTAGTACGACAGCAGGGCCAGGGTGGGACGGACCAGGCGGCGTGATGTGCCCGGCTGGTCGCCGGTCAGTGCCGCCAGTTCCGGCCGGCCCGGGATCCGTACGGGGCCGAGAAGATCGCGAACTCGGTCCAGGTCAGCGTCCAGACAAGGGAAGGCGGTGAGATCGATACCGTATGGCACGTGCGCGCTCCTGCACTCGGCGGCCCAGGCAGGGCACATGCCGCCCCACCTCTTGCGGCCATTAACAGAGACACGGCCGGGATCACGCGGCTGGAGTCGCTAAAAATCCCCTGATCGTATGAACGGATCGTCGCCAGGTTCACCTGTCCCCTTCCGTATCGCTCAAGATCTGCGCGTCGCGCCGCCCGGAGCTTGCGGCCGGCGGAATCGAGAGGCGGCGACCGGCGCGTGCGCGTACCGTTCTCCCGTGTCCGAACCCGCGCTTGAACTCCTGCGCCCCGATCACGCTCCCGCTCTGCTCGCGTTCGAGCGGGAGAACCGGGCCTACTTCTCCGCGTCCATTCCGGACCGCGGCGACGACTACTTCACGGGCTTCGACGCCCGGCACGCCGAGTTGCTCGCCGAACAGGGCGCCGGGCTGCACTTCTTCCATGTGCTGGTGGACAGCGACGGCGCGGTGCTCGGGAGGATCAACCTCGTCGACGTGGCGAACCGTTCCGCCGTACTCGGCTACCGGATCGCCGAGAAGGCCGCCCGCCAGGGTCTGGCTACCCGGGCCGTGCACCGGACCTGCGCACTCGCCTCGGATCGGTACGGTCTCAGCACGCTGAGGGCCGCGACCACGCTCGACAACGAGGGCTCGCGCACGGTCCTGGCGCGGACCGGGTTCGTACCGACCGGCGAGACCCTGCTCAGCGGCCGTCCGGGAACGCGCTATGTGCGTCACCTGGACCGGGACCCGGCGGCGCTGGACATCTGAGCCGGCCCTTTCGCGCCAGCGCTCGTGGCGTCCCGGCGCTTGTCGCCGCGACCGAAGCCGAGGACCGGTGGCGGGCTGCCCGCCGGTCTGGACATGTGCTTTCGTCCAAGATTCTCCCAAGGTCGGGCCAAGCCGGTTCCGCCGTCGGCCGTCGCGGAGGCCGGTGCGCCTAGCTTGGTGCGGCGTGACTATCGATGCTCAACGCCATGGGAGTGGCCGGGCCTCGGGGCGGCGCCGGTTCCTTCGCCTTGCCCTGACCGGTGCGGTCGCCGTGACCGCCGGACTCGCGTTCGGTTCTGGTGAGGTCTCCATCGCCACCCGTCGCGCCGTGGCGCACGTACGGCCCGCGACGCCGGAGGCCGCGCTGCGGGAGCTGGCGGCGGGGAACCGGCGCTGGCGGACCTTTCACGAGCGACATCCCGACCAGGCCCGGACGGATCGGCAGACGCTGGTCGGAGGTCAGCATCCGTTCGCTGTCGTCCTGGGCTGCGTCGACTCCCGGGTCCCTCCGGAGCTGATCTTCGACCAGGGGCTCGGTGATCTGCTGACGGTGCGTTCGGCGGGTGAGGTCCTGGACGAGGCGATTCTGGGCAGCGTCATGTACGGCGTGCTGGAATTAGGTATTCCGTTGCTTGTGGTCCTGGGACATCAGTCGTGCGGGGCCGTCGCGGCGGCTGTCCACGAGGAGGAAGGCGGAGCGGAGCTCACTGGCCACATGCGGTATCTCGGTGATCAGATCCGCCCGGCCATCGACCGCGGGCTCCGGAGAGACGCGCGCGTCGACGCGGCGGTCACCGCGAACGTGCGGCTGGTGCGGTCGCGTCTGGCGGCGGAGCCGGTGCTGGCCGCCAAGGTCGCGGCGAGGAAACTGGCCGTGGTCGGAGCCCGGTACGAACTTTCCAGCCAGCGGGTGCGGCGGATCCGCTGACTGTGAGCCGTACGGGTCTCACCGCGACATAGACTTGCAGAGTTATGCAATTTGCTAGTTCTGGATGTGGGTGGGGGTTGCGGTGTGGCCGGGTTCGCTGAGGTGACCGGCGGCGACAGACAGGAGGCCCGGATGTACGAGATCACCTATCTGGACGCCGGCAGCGAGTCCGTCACATATGTGGGGGACGCCCGCGAGGTCCGCGATGTCCTGGAGCGGGCGGGCCGCCATGGCGTGAAGGTCCGCGTCCGTCCGTATGTCCGTCCGGACGGCGGCTACGAGTCCGCCGGTGCCGGGAGGGCGGAACCGCAGCCGTGACCTGGGAGGCGGGCGCGGCGGTGGCTCCGTCCGGTGGCCAGGCGGAAGAGAGCGGTCGTTTCCGGTGTCGGAAGCGCGGTGAACCCGTACCGCGCGAGCCGGCACCGATCATGAGGGCCGTCTCTACCGTGGGCCGGTGGCTCGCAGGTCGGCCAGGAGTTCGGCCTGGCCTTCGAGGACGCCGGAGAGGATGCCGCGGGCGACGCTCAGCAGTTCGGCGATCCGCGGGCTGGTGAGCCGGTAATAGACGGTGGAGCCTTCGCGGCGGGTGACAACGAGGTTGGCCCGGCGCAGGACCGCGAGCTGCTGGGAGAGGCTGGCGGCTTCGACGCCGACCTCGGGCAGCATCTCGGCGACCGCGTGCTCGCGCTGGCTGAGCAGTTCCAGGACGCGGATGCGGACCGGATGGCCGAGGTTTTTGAAGAACTCGGCCTTCAACTGATACAGCGGCTCGCTCACCTGGGTGTTCCCGGCGTCGGCCGGGTCGCCTGGCATCCCGGCCGCTTTGCCCGCGCGTGTACCTGGCACTCTGTCCACCCAATGCTTCTCGCCGAGGGGCCCTGTATGCCCCCGTCCACCATCTGTGACCTCCACAATTGCAGATTCTTGCAACTTCCGGGCCATCGTGGTCCGGATTGGGACGACCGGCTTCGTGCGAAGGCCGTCCTGTGGGCCGGCCGAGAGCCGGGCCCTCTTCGGGTCAGTCGTCGGTATGCCACTCCGTGGCCGCCGTCTCGCCGCGGCTGGTGGCGGCCACTGCTCCGCCGGGCCGGTGGGCCGCCAGCGCGGCGGGAAGATCGCAGTGGACGGGCACGTCGGGTCCGCCGGCGTCCGGGACGAGAGAGCCGTCAGCGGGGATCGCGGCCAGCTCAAGGCTTCGTCCGAGAGCGGCGAGCCGCCGTGCGGCCTGAGCCACGGCGAGCTGTCCGCCGGCCGACCAGCCCAGCAGGTCGGTGAGATCGAGGACGACCGGGCCCGTGCCGCGCGCCTCGGCCCAGCCGATCGCTCCGGTGAAGCGGGCGGTCGCGTCCGCGCCCAGGTATCCGGCCAGGGAGAGGACCCCCAGGCCGTCGTAGGTGGTGTAGCGCCACTCAATTGTCATGGTCGTGTCCTCGGCTTCACAGGGGGAGAGTGATCCAGATGCTTTTGCCGCGGCCGTCCGCGTCGCCGCGAACGACGGCGGTGCCGCCGAGTTCCATGGTCATTTCGACCACGGTGGCCAGTCCGCTGCCGGGAGCGCCGGCGAGGGCTTCGTACAAGGGCGGCTGGTACGGATGGCGGTCGTGGACGGCGAACGCGAGGACGCCGGGCCCGTGCGCGTAGGTGACCGTGATCGCCGGAGTGAGTGAGGCGGCGTGCTGGACGCTGTTGGTGACCAGCTCGGCCAGGATCAGCAGCGCCGGACCGATGCTCGGATGGCGCAGGCCCACTCCGCATTCGATCAGGACCAGCTCGGTGGTCTCACGGGCGATGCGCACGGCCGAGCCCACGGCGGGCACGGTGAGGACGTGCCGGTACGGCAGCCTCTCCCGCTGCGTCGTTGTCACCGGCTCGCTCCCGGGACGGCGCGGGCTCGGCGGAACCCGATCAGGCCGGGCCGGGCGCGCTCGTGGTGCGCGGCCTCGTCGGTGTCGGTACCGGCGCGGGCTGGAGCGGTCATCGCGGTGCCTTCCGGATGTGGTGGGGTTGGTGCCGGACGGGCAGCAGTCCGGCCTGTTCCAGGTACTTGCGGGCTCCGGCGATGGCTTCCGGAGTGGTGGTGTACTCCCGGCCCTCGTGCTGGAGGAGTTCAAGGGCGCCGACGGAGTCCAGGGCCTGGCGCTGTGCCGGGCGGATACCGGAGGTCATCACGGCGATGCCGCGCCGGTTCAGTTTCTCCACCGCGTCCTTCAGTACGAGGGCTCCGGTCGCGTCCATGGTGGTGACCCTCGACATGCGCAGGATGACCACGCGCACGTCGGACACCTCGGAGAGCACGAGGAGGAAGCGGTGGGCGTCGGCGAAGAACAGCGGTCCGTCGATCCGGTACGCCACGATGTGCTCGGCCAGCAGCGCGTGCTCCTCGTCGCTGTGCTCGCCGGGCAGATCCGGGCGGAAGTCGACCTGGTCCAGGCCGGCTTGCGAGGCCACGGCGCGCAGAGCGAGGGCATGGGCCACGACGAGGCCGATGATCACGGCGTAGACGAGGTCGAGAGCGAGCGTCGCGACGGCGGTCAGCACGAGGACGACGGCGTCGGACCGGGTGGCCCTGGCCATCGCACGCAGGGAGCCGACCTCGACCATGCGGATCGCGGTCGCCAGCAGGACACCGGCGAGCGCTGCGAGAGGGATCTTCGAGACGAGCGGAGCGGCGGCGAACACGATCACGGCGAGAACGGCGGCATGGGTGAGGGCCGCGAGGCGGGAGGAGGCGCCGGTGCGGACATTGACCGCGGTACGGGCGATCGCCGCTGTGGCCGGGACACCGCCGAACAGCGGAGCGGCCAGGTTGGCGATGCCCTGTCCGAACAACTCCTTGTCCGGGTCGTGTTTCTGACTCACCGTCATGCCATCCGCGACCGTCGCCGACAGGAGCGACTCCAGCGCGGCCAGCGCGGCCACCGCGACCGCCGGAGCGATCAGCGGGCCCAGCGCGGACAGGTCGAGGAAAGCGAGGGAGGGCGCCGGGAGCCCGGACGGCAGATCGCCGATCGGGGCCGCCGCGTCCAGGTGGAAGACCTGCGCGGCGAGTGTGGCCGCGACGACCGCGACGATCGAGAACGGGATCGCCGGCCGCCAACGGGCTCCTAGCAGCATGACCGCCGCCACACCGGCGGAGAGCCCGATCGCGGTCCAGTTCGGCTGCGCGAAGAACTCCGCCACGGCCCGCCAGGCGACGACCACGACTCTCTCGCCGTCGGGCTTCGCCACTCCGAGGGCGTTGGGCATCTGCTGGAGGCCGATCACACAGGCGATCCCGAGAGTGAAGCCCTCCACCACCGGTGCGGGCACATAGCGCATGTACTGGCCGGCACGCAGCAGGGCCAGCGCGATCAGCAGAACGCCTGCCATCAGGCCGACGGTCAGTACGCCGCCGGGCCCGTACTCGGCGACGATCGGCACCAGGACCACCGACATCGCGCCGGTCGGCCCGGACACCTGGAGGTTCGAGCCGCCGAAGAGAGCCGCCAGCGTCCCCGCGACCACGGCGGTGGCCAGTCCGGCCTCGGCGCCGAGGCCGGAGGACACACCGAACCCCAGGGCCAGAGGCAGGGCCACGATCGCGACGGTCAGTCCGGCGAGCAGGTCCCGGCGGGGATCGCGGGCCATGACGGCGAAGTCGGCGCGGGCGGGCAGCAGGGCACGGCCCCGGCCGGCCAACGCGAGCAGCAGCGCGTTCACCGTGCGGGAACCTCGCCGTCGCGCAGCTCCAACAGCTCCGTCCGCCCGGTCCGTACCGCGGTGTGGGTACGCCGGGCCGCGAGCGGCTCCCGCACGGGCATCGGCCCGCTCCGCACCAGTTCCAGTACGCGTATGCGCACCGGTTGTCCGAGCACGCGGAAGAACTCGGCTTCGGCCTGGTACAGCGGGACCAGCATGTCCGTCCACCCTTCTGATCACTCAGCCGCCGGGAAACGCGGAGGGCTGTGCCCGCGGCTACCTGCGGGCACAGCCAACTAAGAATGTATGTAATTGCAGATTTTTGCAATTCGTGGACTGTGTGACCGGTCATGAGTTCGGGCGGTGTGAGTTCGCTTCCGGGGAGAACGGGGTCTCAGCCGGCTCCGGCTCCTGTCCTCGGCTGCTGAAGGCGGGCGGCGAGGTCTTCGAGGTCGGCCACGAACCACACGTGCCGGCCCCGGTTCGATTCGCGGACGAGATCGCGCAGAGCCGTGCCGGCCCGTAGGTGGTGCGAGATGTCTCCGACGACCACCAGATGAAGCCGGTAGTTCACGAACTTCTGCAGAATCGCTCCGGCGAGACCGGTGCTGAGGTCGAAGAAGCTGTTGTCGAGCCGGGCCGCCGGGATCGCGACGACCTCCGCGTGCTGGAAGGCCGCACCGATCAAATGGTCGAGCGCGTCCTGCTCGGTGGCGATCGGCGGGCCGCTCGCGTCGCAGACGAGCACCGGTACGCCGTGGTGTTCCACGAGGAGATCAGGCATGGCGCACCGCCTGCTCACGGTGGGACGCGAACATGTTGTTTTCCGGTCCGAGCGCGCCGTCGACCAGGTGCAGCACATCGCCGGTGGCTGCGGCATTGCCGAGGATCACGATTTTCATCCGGGCTCGCTCCTTGTCGTAGACCGTCTGGATACGCAGTGGATCCGGCGTGTCCCGTCCGGACTGGGCACTGGCCATGACGAGGGTGCTCAACCGGCTTGCCGCGTCCGGGCCGATCGCGTCGATCTGCACGATGCTCGACACCTCCACGTGTCCGCGCGGGACGGTGGTCGCCGGGGCGGCCTCTGGGGCCGTCGAGCCGGTCAGTGCCTCGAAGTCCTCCCGGCTGATCCGGTACTGCTTGCCGATCCGGACCGCCTTGAGCCGGCCGTCGCGGACATAGTTCCGGACCGTCCGCACATGCAGTCCCAGTCGCTCGGCAACCTCACCGACCGAGTACAGCTCGCGTTCAGCGTTCTCCATACGTCCGCATGTTACCTCAAACGACCTTCCGCAAGGAGTGATAGGGAAGATTAGGTAATCTTGGACCGGCGCTCACGGGAGGACTTCTTCAGTCTTCGCCCACCACACTCAGGTCGTCGCCCAGGGCGGTCGCTATCTCGGCGGCACGGGAGTGGTCCGCCAGCCGACGTGTCAGATAGGCGCAGGCATGGTGGTGTCTGAGCGACCACCAGGCGGCCGAGCCGCCGATCCCGCCCTTGGCGATCTTGCTTCGGTCGCGTACGAAACCCAGCGTCCAGGTGAGCCTGGTACCGAACACCTCGTCATGGCCGGTGACTTGGGAGGCGAGGAACTCGGTGTGCAGCTCAGGACCCAGCAGTCGGCGCACCGGACCGTCCGGGCTGTTGAGGACGGCGAAGAAGCCTGCCATGGCGCTCGCGGTCGTGTGCAGATTGACCGCTCCGAAGACGGCCTGCCGCCAGACCCGGGAGTTCATCCGCTCGATGTCCAGGACGCCGGCCGGGATCTCCAGCCATGGCGCCGCGGAAAGCCGGCTCGGCCAGTCCCGCTCGGCGTACTCCAGGTCGGCGACGCGTCGCAGAGCGTTCGCCGGGAGGCCGAACCAGGCATCCAGGTCCAGCGCGGGCCGCACGACGTCGTTGAACATCTCTCCCAGCGTGGTCCCGGCGCCCGCGCGGAGGAGGCCGTCGATGAGATGGCCGTAGGTGAGCGCGTGTTCCCCGAGGCCCGTCCCGGGGACATACTCCGGCGCCGCCTCGGCGAGGCTCGCCCGCAGCCCGGCGTTATCCAGCAGGTCAAGGCGGCCGGCCTCGGCCGGGAAGCGGGGCTGGCCCGCCTGATGCGTGAGTATGTGACGCAGTGTGGTGAGTTCCTTGCCCCGGACGCCGTACTCGCGCCAGTGGGCGGCGACCGGTTCGTCCAGTGCCAGCGCGCCGTCGCGGACCGCCACCAGAGCGGCGAGCGCGGCGAACGGCTTAGACATCGAGTAGGACTGGACCAGTGTGTCGCCGCGCCAGGGACGGCGCCGTGCGGCGTCGGTCCAACCCGCGCTCAGCCGGACGACCTCCCGGCCGGACCGCCAGACAGAAAGTCCCGCTCCCGTCTCCTGGCCGTCGTCCAGCAGCCGCTGGAATACCTGGCGCACCTCGTCGTATCCGGCTGCGGCGAATCCTTCGACCCTCACCACGTACGTCTCCCTCGTCCCGCGGCGTGGTGCGCCGCGGCCCCGGACCTGGCCGGTATCGCGGACACCCGCCTGCTGTATACGGCCAGGGGGTATTGCCTCGACTCGCGAATATACCGGGGAGGGGTATCCTTGGCAATCTGACGCGGTGAACACCGAGGCCGCCGCCGGTGGTACGTCACCGACGGCGGCCGTCCGGCGCACGAAGAGGCCGTGCGGCGGATCAGTGTGTCAGTGTGCGACGCCCGTGCGCGACGCGGAGGGCTCGGCGACCTTTGAGCGGGCCGTCGTGTCACCGTTCTTCGTCACACGGGTCGCGGAGAGCGCGCCGCAGTTCGAACCGTAGGTCCAGGTCTCCTGGTTGGAGATGCCGCCGGCCCAGTCGACACACAGGCCCCGCCCGTAGGCGTACACCGGTCCCGCGTACGAGTAGTAGTAGTCCCCGTCGTACTGTCCTTCGCCGGTCGCGGGCACTCCCACATAGGCGAACATGTACACCGGCGATCCGCTGGTCTTGCGGATCGTCACCACACAGTTCTGACCGTTGCGCGAGTTGTAGGTCAGATACACGGTGCCCTGCTTGCCGATGTCAGCCGAGTTCACCACCGTGTACCCGCTCCCACAGGCGCCGTTGTACGCGGCCTGAGCCGACACGGCTGCCGGTGCGGCGGCGGCGGGCTGGGCCATGGCAGTGGCAGTGCTCGCAGCGGCGAGTGTGGCCAAGGCCGCCACCGCCGCCGCACGACGTGATTTCCGCATGTCTTTCCCCCAGTTTCTTCGTGGATGCCTCTGCATCTCATCCAGTCAGACCCGTGGATCACGGACACCGTTGTACGGAAGCGCGTCCCCTACTTAGTGCTCCTTGCCGGGACCGCGGTCGAACTCACCGACGGCAGCGAGGAGCAGGCCGTTTCAGCGGCCTTGCAGCGCCTTCACATTGTCACCGAACGTCCAGTTCTTGGCGCCGTCCCAGTTGATCGACCAGGTCATCAGGCCCTTCAGGCCGTTGTTGTACGTGTTCCAGGCACCCGACACGAGGTTCGGCGCCATATAGCCGCCGCCCGCGCCTGATTGGGCCGGAAGGCCGGGGACCTGCTTGTCGTAAGGGACCCTGATGGTGGTGCCCTGGACGACCAGACCCCTGTTGAGGCAGTCCGTCTGAGCGGTGAAACCCGCGACCGTGCCCGCGGAGTACGAGTCGCCCGAGCAGCCGTACATGCTGCCGTTGTAGTACTGCATGTTCAGCCACCACAGGCGCCCGTTGTCCGCGTACTTCTTGATGACGGGCAGATACGCGCCCCAGATCGAGCCGTAGGCCACACTGCCGCCGGTGACGTACGCGGTCTCCGGTGCCATCGTGAGGCCGAAGTTGGCGGGCATCTGGGCGAGTACGCCGTCGATGATGCGGATGAGGTTGGCCTGCGAGACGGACGGAGTGCTGATGCTGCCACTGCCGATCAGTCCGGTCTCGATGTCGATGTCGATGCCGTCGAAGTTGTACTTCTTGAGGATCGGTACGACCGTCGCGACAAAACGGTCCGCGACAGCCGTGGAGTTGAGGTCGATACCGGCGGTGGCACCGCCGATCGACATCAGGAGTGTGAGGCCGTTCTGCTTGGCCTGGCACATCTCGGCGGGAGTCGCGACCTTCACCGTGGTGTCCATGCCGTCCTCCCACAGGACGGTTCCGTCCGAGCGGATGACGGGAAACGCCGCGTTGATCACGTTGTAGCCGTGCGCCTGGATACGGCTGTCGGTGATCGGGATCCAGCCGAGCGGCGGATGGACGCCGTTCGCCGCGCCGTCCCAGTTCTCCCAGTATCCCTGGAGCACCTTGCCGGCCGGCTTCGACTTGACCGCGCAGGTCTCGGCCCGTGGTGCGGCCGGCGCCGCGGCGGCAGGGATCTGTGCGACACAAGCCATCGCCAGGCCGGCTCCGAGCAGACGTAGTACCCGACCGATCATGTCGTGGTCCCTTCTTGACGCCTGGCATGGCCGGGCGTCAACTCCGGTGCTGTGGGGGCTTGGAGAGGTACGGAGCTGGTCCGCCGAACGGTAATCCGCCGCCTATCCGGGGTCAATAGGTCTGGACCAATTGGCCAGGTGTGTCGGCCACCGCTGTCGGGTGATGGAGGCGAGCACCGTCCGGCTGACGCCGGTGTCGGCCAGGTCGACCGGTCGTGTGATGAGCGGTCGACGCAGGGGAGCGGCAAGGCCCTGGACATCGAGGCCCATGCCGACGACTGGCTCATCCGGCACGGTTCGGCCTACGGCCTGTGCCGGGCGTACGCCAACGAGATGTGGCACTTCGAGCTTCTGACCGGTCCCGGTGGGACTGCCCGGATCCGCTGACCGGCGTCGCCGGATGGGCGGAGGTTCCCGCGCGGACCGGTCCGGACCCTCGTATTCAGCTCCCGGCGTCGGCCTCAAAAGCCGCGACCGCCGCTTCGGCGACGCTCTGGTCCTCCTCGACGGTGCCTCCGCTGACACCGACAGCGCCAACCACTTTGCCGTTCCGCAGCAGTGGGATGCCGCCAGGGAAGATCACAATGCGGCCCTGGTTGGAGGTGTTGATCCCGAAGACCGGTCCTCCGGTCGCGGCGTTCACCGCGAGTTCCCTGGTGCTGACATTCAGGGCGCGTGCGGTGAAGGCCTTGCTGATCGCCACGTCGATGCTGCCGATCCAGGCTTCGTCCATCCGGATGTGGGCCACCAGATTGCCACCGTGGTCCACCACGGCGATATTGCACGGTTGCGCGATCTCCTGGGCCCGCTTCTCCCCGGCGTCGATCACCTTGCGCGCGTCAGCAAGGGACACGGTTTCGAAGCTGATCATGCTCGGTGCCTCCTGACCGCCGCCCCGGGAAAACTCGTCCCGGCACGGGATCCCTCCTGCCGGAGAACATCCCGTCTGCCACAAGCGTCGCACTCCTCGGAACCCTGTCAAACCGGCGCGGACAGCGGTGCCCGCGAGCTCGTGGGCCCCATGGCCGCCGGGCAGCCGGTGGCGTCCGAGTGATGCCTGAGGCGGCGCCCCGCACGGTGACATCGGTTACATCGGTGCGAGGAGGGCATCTCACGACGTACCGTTGGACGAATCGGTATAAACGACGACTAAACACTGCTCTGCCGCAGTGCTTCCCGTTGCGAGAGGTGCCGCTTTGAGAGACCGTGCGATACCGGCTACCGCACGAGGCCGCTCCGGAGATTCCGCGCTGAGTGGACTGGGCGTCCGGGGGCCTGCCCGCCGTCGCTTGTTGTGGTACGCACCGAAGGTAATGCCACTGGCAGTGCTGTGCGCGGTGGCGGTGGCGGGTTTCCTTCTCCCGATGTCCATACATCTGGCGTCTCTGCTGGTCGCCGTCCCCGCTCTCACAGCCGGGCTCGTGGGTCCTCGGTTCACCGTGGGTCTCACGATGCTCGCCTGTGTGGCCGCCGCCACACTCGATATCTATGACGGCTTGCTGGACTCGCCGATCCTGCCGATCCATGTGCTCGACCTGCTGGTGGTCTGTGGTCTTGTGGTCGTGTTCTGGCGTCTGCGAGATCTGGATTCCCAGGCGCTCGTCCAGGTGAGAACGGTGTCGGACGTGGCGCAGCGCGCGGTGCTACGGCCGCTGCCCCGCCGGATGGGCTCGCTGCGGATCGCCTCCATGTACCGGTCCGCCGCGGCGCAGGCCCAGATCGGCGGTGATCTGTACGCGGCCGAGCGGGTCAAAGGGGCGGTCCGGCTCATCATCGGCGATGTCCGAGGCAAGGGCCTGGCCGCCGTTGACGACGCGGCCGCGGTGCTCGGCGCCTTCCGCGAAGCCGCCCATCGCGACGCCGCGCTGTCCGAGCTGGTGGCCTCGCTCGAAGGCAGCGTCCGCAGGCATCTGAGAGCGGTCGGCGAAACCGACCGGGACAGCGGCGAGCATTTCATCACCGCCCTCGTCCTGGAGATCCCCGACGATCCTCCCGTGGTCCGCCTGATCAGTTGTGGCCACCCGCCGCCGCTGCGATCACGTGACGGCCACGCGCTGGCCCTGCGCTCGCCGCAGCCGGCGCCTCCACTCGGCCTGGCGGGAGCAGGTGAGGAGTACCGCGTCGACACCTTCGCGTTCGACTCGGGAGACACACTGCTGCTGCACACCGACGGCCTTCTGGAGGCCCGCGACGCGACCGGTGCCTTCTATCCGGCGCCCGACCGGTTCGCGTCCCTGCGGTGGCGCGATCCGGATCAGCTCCTGCAGCGCCTCATCAAGGATCTGCTCGACCATGTCAACGGACATCTGGAGGACGATGTCGGACTCGTGGCCATGGAACGCCTCGCCGAGAGCACCTCGTTCCCGGAGCCGGGATCCGAACGCTGACCATCCGAACGCCGACCATCGGTGTGCTGTGCCGGTCCGCGTCTGTCCGGCACGCCGGAGGCCCCCACCCGCGCGAGGTGAGGGCCTCCGGTGTGCCGGACCGGGTCAGAGGGTGGAGAGATCGGACGGCACCTGGTCGCGCCGCGCCTGCTGCTCCGCGTCCGACCGCTCGTACTGTGCCAGGGCCAGCCCGAGCGCGAAGAAGGTCGGTGCCCACTCGCCCACGAAGATTCCCCAGCGGTCGGCGCGGTCCACGCCACCGATCGGCTCGTATTTCAAGGAGCCCGCCCAGGACACAACGGTGAGGCCGATGGAGGCGAAGGCCGCGGTGTACATGTGCTCGCTGCGGAGCCCTTTGGTGTGAAGCATTTTGACGATCATGACTCTCCCCGGAGGATTGAGTGCATTCTCCTCATCTACCGTCACCCAGCACATGCTCCGCCGCATCCGGAAGTCGCATCCGGAAGTCTTATCCGGAAGTCGCGGCAGGAGCCATGCCGGCGACCACCGGCATCCACCTCGATTCCGGGACAGCGCGGAATCAGCCCTCGCCGTGGTCGAGAACCCTCTCGGCGATCTTGCCGAGGAGCGCCGGAACATCGTCGATGCCGGTGCGGGCCTCAATGAATACCAGCCGGTCAGTGCGATCGGCCGCCGTCGCCAGTGCCATGTCCAGTTCGGCCGGGGTGCGCGCGGCCAGGACCACGGCGTCGTCCGCGCCGAGCGCTCCCGGCACAGCGGACCAGTGCCAGGTCGCGATGTCGTTGTATTCCTGGCGGGCCCCGTGGATGGCCCGCTCCACGGTGTAGCCGTCATTGTTGACCAGCACGATGACCGGATGCAGACCGTGGCGGGCGATCGTGCCCAGTTCCTGAATGGTCATCTGGGCGGAGCCGTCGCCGATCAGCAGGACGCCCCGCCGGTCCGTGTCGGCCAGTTGTGAGCCGAGCAACGCGGGCAGTGTGTAACCGATCGATCCCCACATCGGCTGGCCGATGAACCGTGTCCCGTGCGGAAGCCGCTGAGTGCACATCCCGAAGAACGAGGTGCCTTGTTCGGCCAGCACCGTCTCGCCGCCGGTAAGAGCGCCGGCGACCTTGTTCCACAGGTAG
The DNA here is from genome assembly GCF_033795305.1 of Streptomyces sp. AK02-01A. Lineage (NCBI taxonomy): Bacteria > Bacillati > Actinomycetota > Actinomycetes > Kitasatosporales > Streptomycetaceae > Streptomyces > Streptomyces sp. AK02-01A. The sequence continues at coordinate 74,748 of NZ_JARBAE010000029.1, read as the reverse complement.
TCCTGGGTCAACGGCCCGTCGCGGTCCACCGGCGGACCGCTGAAGTCCCGCTGGTCGAAGTCCTGCTCGTCCACGGCCATGGGCGGAGCGGACCGCGCACGCGAGAGCTCGGTGAGGGCGGTGAGAGCGGCCGTTATCGGCACGTTCTCGAACACCCTCCCCTCGATCACCGCGTCCGCGGGACGCAGATCGATACCGGCCTTCTCGTCGAAGCCGTGGCTGAACCCGCCACTGGTCGTGTCGGCCAGTTGCACTCCGGCGCGGATGAGCAGGTCCGCGCCGTCGATGGCCTTACGCGTGCGAGGGTCGCCCAGGACTCCCGAGTACAGGCCGAGGAAGCCGGGACCGGTCTCGTCGAGAATGCTCTTTCCCGTGGACAAGGTGGCGTGTGGCAGCGGCCCGGTCGCCACCAGGCCGGCGAGGTGCCCGCGCGCGCCGTAGCGGTCCACGAGCGAGTCCGCGAGAACGGCGACCGTACCGGCGTCCGCCAGCAGGCCGCGAGCGGCCGAGGTGAACGCGGCCAGATTCGCCGCGTCGACAGGAGGCGGCTCGATGACGAGCGGCGCGGAGGCCGCCCGTACGGCCGTCGTGGCGACATCGCCGGGAAGGCGGAGGTAGCCGGGCCGCCGCTCCCGCACCGCGGTGTGCAGGACACGGTCGATCTCCGCCGGGGCGTTGTCCGGACTCAGGACCGTATGCGCGCACGAGACCTGTTCATGGGCTCGCGCGAACCGGTCGAAGTCGCCGTCGCCCGCGGTGTGGTGGACGGCGGCGCGGGCCCGTTCCGCCCGCCGTGAGGGTCCCACGGCGATGTGTACGAGGGCGACGCGTTCGGCGAAGCTGCCGGCGACGCCATTGATGGCACTGAGTTCGCCGACGCCGTACGTGGTGAGCAGCGCGCCGAAACCGCGTACGCGTGCGTAGCCGTCGGCGGCGTACGCGGCGCCGAGTTCGTTGGCGGTCCCGACCCAGTCGATCCGGGGATGGTCCACCACACTGTCCAGCATGGCGAGGTTGTAATCGCCGGGAACGCCGAAGAGATGGCCGACGCCCAGTTCCGCCAGGCGGTCGAGGAGGTAATCCACCACGGTTGTCGTGTCAGATCCTGGACCGGAGACACCGGGAGAGAGAACGGCCGGGCGCGGAACACCGGAGGCGGGAGAAGGATGAGCCTGGTCAATGGTCATGGACGGTCCTCGTGGTGATTCGGACGTGTCCTTTCCAGCGTGGTCCCGACCCGGGGCGCCGAACCAGGGCCGGATCCGAGATTCGGAGGCGCTCGATTTCGTGTTTTCCACAGCAGCGGCTGTCCACGACGGGCATCGAAAGCCGCGCGTCACACCGCGGCTCCGGACCGGCCGGGTACCATTTACGGGAACTCCACGGTAAAGGGATCTGCGATGGCGAAACCGCCCGCACTCCACAGTGAAACCGAACCGGTCGACCGCTCCGACGGGCCCGTCGAGAGCGCGGACTGGCAGCCGATCGCCGAGCTGTGCGCCGCCGTGGCGGCCGATCTGCCGGGTCTTGTGCCAGGCATCGCGGACGTCATCAGACGAGAGGTCCCGGAGTACGCGGTCGTGCCCAGGGTCGCCCATGAAATCGGCATCGCCGAGCAGTACCGCGGACTGCTGACCGGGCTCGCGTCGCGGCGCGGGCCGTCGCGTGAGGAGCACGAGCGGGCCAAGGCGCTGGGGCAGCGCCGCGCCGGCGAAGGACTGCCGGCCCAGGCACTGATCAGCGCGTACCACGTCGGCTACCGGGAGATGTGGAACGTACTGCTGTCGCGGGCGAACGACGGCGACGCGCGGTCGAGCGGCCGTCTGGTGTGCCTCGTCGGCCCCGTATGGAGCTGGGTGCAGGAGGCGAGCAGCGCCGCCGTCCAGGCGTTCGGCGACGCCGTACGGGCCGAGGACGCCGCTCAGTTGGGACTGGCCTACCGATTCCTCAACGCGTTGTACGCGCCTCCGTCCGCGCGAGGCGAGGTGGCACATCTGGCACGGGCGCTCGCATTCGATCCCACGGGTGAGTTCCAAGCCGTGTGCGCTCCGGCGTCCGCCTGGACGGACGACCAACTCATCGCAATGCGAAGGCGGTTCGCGGGCGGCCCGGGAGTGGTTCGCTGCGTCGGCCACGGGTCCTCGATGACGGTCATGACGCAGGGACTGTCCGCCGGCGCGCTGGTGGCGGCGATGGCCGAGGCCAACCCCGGCACGCCCGTCGGCATCGGCCTCCGGCGGCCTGGCACGGACGGCGCGGCGGCCAGTCTCGTCGACGCCGAGGAAGCTCTGGACCTCGCCGGCGAGCTGGGTGGAACCGTGGCGTTCGAACACCAGTGGATGCTCGCCACCCTGGTGCCCCGCGGCGGCCGGCTGATCCCGCTGCTCAAGCGCGGCCGGGAAGTCGCGGCGGACCATCCGGACCTGGCCTCGGCCGTGCACACCTTCGCCGACAACGGATTCTCGCTGACGGCGGCGAGCCGGGTCATGCATCTGCACGCCAACACCGTGAAATACCGTCTCGACCGCTGGCAGCAGCTCACCGGCTGGGACGTGCACACCTGGGAGGGACTGAGCAGCAGCAAGGTGGCCCTGGGCCTGCCTGCGCCGCCGGCGGACACCTCGGGCTGAGAGGTCGTCCCGCGCGGTGCCGTGCCAGGCGTGACCTCTCAGCCCGAGGTGTCCGCGACGATCGACCGGGCAGGCCGGGCGCCGTCTCCTCGCCGCGACAACCATCAAGGGCGGACGTGCTGGTCGGGCCGGGCCCGTACAGCACCGAGGAGTGATAAAGAACTCAAGGCCGTCCACATCACCGCGACCTTAATCGCCGTTATTGTCGCGTTTATTCACCCTGAGGCGGCCCAGTGGCTCGTCATGGACGCGGATCAGGTATACGCGGATCTTAAGACCTGTCCAGACGTGTGTAAGGATTTTGTACATGCGAGAACTAACCGACCTTCTCCCCGCCGAGGCCGTGCGACTCGATGTCCGAGCGGCCGACTGGCGCGCGGCGATCAGGATCGCGGGCGACCTCATGGTGGCGACAGGTGTCACCACCGATGACTACACCGCCGAGATGATCGCCAACGTCGAGGAGAACGGTCCGTACATCGTCATAGCCCCCGGCTTGGCGTTCGCACACTCCCGTCCGTCCCCGGCGGTGCTCAGGACCGGCATGTCCTGGGTGCGGCTGGCGGAGCCGGTCGAGTTCGGGCACGAGTCCAACGACCCGGTGGAACTGGTCGTCGCTCTCGCCGCCGAGGATTCCGGCGCACACACCTCGGCGATGGCGAGCCTGGCGCGCCTTCTGGGCGATCCCGGCACCGCGGCCGCTCTGGCGGCGGCGCCCACTCCCGAGGCGCTGCGCGCCATCCTCGCCGGTGACAACGAGGCGACTCCCGCTCCGGCGGTCGCGAGTAACACCGGACCGGCCAAGCCGGTGGCGGGCGCGTCCTCCATGCACAAGATCCTCACCGTGTGCGGCAACGGCGTCGGCACCAGTCTGTTCCTCAAGAACACCCTGGAGCAGGTGCTGGACCGCTGGGGCTGGTCGAAGTTCGTCACGGTGGAGGCGACCGACACCATCTCCGCCAAGGGCAAGGCGTCCGAGGCCGTCGCCCTTCTCACCTCCCGGGAGATCGCGAAGACTCTGGGAGACGTGGGACGGCCCGTGAAGGTCATCCAGGACTTCACCAGCACCGCAGAGGTGGACGCGGTGCTCCGGGACACCTACGACGTCTGAGACGGGAAACGAAGAACATCATGGGCTGGCTTGTAACCCTCGCGAAGTTTCTCGTGAACGAGATCTTGAGCGAACCCGCGTATCTGATCGGCATCATCACCGCCATCGGTCTGGTCGCGATGAAGAAGACCGTCGGGCAGATAATAGGCGGCGCCATCAAGGCGACCCTCGGCTTTCTGCTGATCGGCGCGGGCGCCGGATTGGTCACCAACTCCCTTGCCCCGCTTGGTGAGATGATTCAAGGTGCGACCGGCGCACACGGCGTCATCCCGACGAATGAGGCCATCGTCGGCATCGCGCAGGAGGAGTTCGGCTCGCGTGTCGCGTGGCTGATGATCCTGGGCTTTGTGGTCAGCCTTCTGCTGGCCCGGTTCACGCCACTGCGTTATGTGTTCCTGACTGGTCATCACATGCTGTTCATGGCAACGCTGTTGACGGTCGTCCTGGCGAATGTCGGGCAGTCGACGTTCGTTGTGGTGGCGGTCGGTGGTGTGCTGCTCGGCATCATGCTGGTCGCGATGCCCGCCTTCGCCCATCCATGGACCAAGCGGGTCACCGGAAACAACACCGTGGCCATCGGACACTTCGGTACCGCGGGCTACATCGTGGCGGGCGCGGCCGGCCGGGTGGTCGGCAAGCGCAGTCGCAGCACCGAGGAGATGAAGCTTCCCGAGGGCCTGCGCTTCCTGCGCGACTCGATGGTGGCCACAGCGCTGTCCATGCTGCTGATCTACCTGGTCATGGCGGTGCTCTTCCTCGCCAAGACGGGCAAGGAGACGGCCTTCAAGGCGTTCGGAACCGGCGGCGCCGCGGCCACCGACGTCGGCAATTACCTGATGCAGTCCGTGATGCAGGGCCTGCAGTTCGGCATCGCGGTCGCCGTGATCCTCTTCGGTGTCCGTACGATCCTCGGCGAGCTCGTCCCCGCCTTCCAGGGCATCGCCAAGAAGGTCGTGCCGGGCGCCCTGCCCGCGCTGGACGCTCCGATCGTCTTCCCGTACGCGCAGAACGCCGTGCTGATCGGCTTCATCTTCAGCTTCACCGGCGGTCTGGTGAGCCTGGGTCTGCTCACCTGGATCTTCAACCCGGCCTTCGGTCTCGCGCTGGTGCTGCCGGGCCTCGTCCCGCACTTCTTCACCGGCGGCGCGGCGGGTGTCTACGGCAACTCGACCGGCGGCCGGCGCGGCGCGGTCGTGGGCGCCTTCCTCAACGGTGTGCTCATCACCTTCCTGCCCGCGCTGCTGCTCAAGGTGCTCGGTGCGTTCGGCGATCAGAACACCACCTTCGGCGACGCCGACTTCGGCTGGTTCGGCGTGCTCATCGGCAACGCGGGCAAGGCCGGTGGCGGCGCCGGGCTCGTGATCATCCTGCTGATCGGCTTCGCGGTCCTGGGCGGTGCCATCCTGATGCAGAAGCGCGTGGTCGAGACGGGTTGGGATCCCGGCGCCGCACGCGACGCGCTGATGCCACGGGAGTCCGTGATCGAGGCGGACGCCGGACCGGCCGCAGCCGGCCAGACCGCCTTCGCGAAGATCGCGCCGCCCGCCGGCGCTCCGGCGCCGCCGTCTCGCTGACGGCGATCCGGAAACACCACGACGGACGATCACTCGTGGACACGCTCACCGCGAGTGGACGCCCTGCGCAGATGCGAGCGTGGCTGACGTCCGGCCTCGGCCGCGTGGCAGGTCGCGCAGGTGATCCTGCGGACGGTGTGGGGCTGCGTGGCCGGGCCCAGTCCGGCACGGCGCTGGATGGGCTCGGCCCCGACATGCATGTGATCGGCGCAGACGGCGACTCCGCAGCGACGGCAGATCGCGACGGCGGGAGCGGCGGCCTGATGGGTGAGGTGGCAGTCGAAGCAGTTCATCGAGGATCCATCTCGGTCGGGTCGGTCTGATTGGTCGAGTCGGACGGTCTTGCGAGAGATGTCGGTCAACGCGGGACATGGCGTCGGTTCGGAGCGCGCGTCGCGGTGCGAGGCGCCGTGCCGGGCGGGCCCAACGGCGTTGTGATCCGCGCGCGGCTTCCACGACAGGCAGCGCGGAATGTACTGCCTTTTTCCACACGGTACGAAGGCGGCGCGGCGAAGGGCGCGGTATCCACGCTGATGCCGTGCCGCACTTCGCCGACTGGTCTTTCGCCGACTGGTTCATGGACGGCGCACCGAGATTCGCTCATGAGCGCCCTGGCGACGCGAGAGTCGGCTCCGTCGTCGCTCTCTCGGCGGTGTCTTCCGCGCCGCACGGCTTCCTGACCTCTTCGATCAGGAACCGTCGGACCGCGGGAGTGATCCAGACCCTTCGGCCCCGGCGGGATCCACCGCCTGTGTGCCAGTGAACTGCGCCCTCTTGCCCGGGTCAAGCGCGGCGGTCCGCCGGGCGGCCTCGTTGACGCCGTACTCCCTTGTGGCCGCGGTGGGTTGGGAGTCCGGCACACGGACCCTTTCTCTCGCGAGTGAAACCCCGACGGCCATGACCCGGCCTTTCGGTACGGCCGTTCATCCGTCGCCCCGGCGTCCGGAGACATCGTCGCCGGAGATCTCGTCGGAAGGTGTGGCGTCCTCGCTCATCCGCGCGGTGGGTCCCGTGTCCGGACACGTACGGGCCTCGCGCCGGCGCCGACGGTCCGCCCGGCGGAGCCGCGCTTCGAACGATGGCGTCGCACTCGGCGGCCGGCTGACACCGCGCGCCGCTCGGCCGACCGGTTTCCGACCTAATGTGACATAGGGGCGGAAGGCGTCGGCAAGGTCGCGAGGAGGCGGATCTCATGAGCACGGAGTCCCAGGTGTCCGACCTCAAGGACGCGCTGGAGAGGACCTCCCTGCGACTGCGTTTTCTGGCCGATGTGAGCAGCGCGCTGGCAGGCAATCAGGATGCGGAGGAGGCGCTGCGCAGTCTGGCCCGGCTGGTGGTGTCCTATCTGGCCGAAGCCTGTGTGGTGGATGTGCTCGACGGTGATCTGGTACGACGCGTCGCTGTCGCGCATCGCGATCCCGAACGGGCCTGGCGTGTACCGGTCGGCGAGTTCCTTCCGGTAGCGGATTCCACGGCGCCGCTGGCCAGAGTGTTGCGCGGGGCGGGGCCGCTGCGGCTGACCGACTTCACACCGTCGCCGATGCCCGGGCCGCTGGGCATCGCTCAGCAGGAGCTCTATCGCACGCTGGAAGCGGGATCGGCGCTCATTGTGCCGATGAGCGCACGCCGCCAGGTGCTGGGCGCCATCATCCTGGTCCGTCCGGCCTCGACGGCCGGCTTCGACGAGGAGGACACCGCGCTGGCGGTCGACCTGGGACACCGCGCCGCACTGGCGCTGGACAACGCCCGGCTGTACGCGTTCCAGCAGCGCACGGCAGAACAGTTGCAACGCTCGCTGCTTCCTGAACTCACCGGTGTCGAAAGTGTGCCGCTGGAGGCCCGCTATGTGGCCGCACGGGAGCGGGCCGAGGTCGGCGGCGACTGGTACGACGCCTTCTCGCTGACCGATGGATCCACCGTCCTGGCCATCGGCGATGTCGTCGGTCATGATCTGGTGGCCGCTGTTCGGATGGGTCAGATGCGCAACATGCTCAGAGCCCTCGCCTACGACAGCAAGGGCTCACCGGCCAATGTCATGCGCCGTCTGGACCGGGTCATGCAGGGCGTGAGCACGGTCGAACTCGTCACGGCGGTGATCGCGCGCGTCGAGACGCCGAGTACGGGTCCCTGGCGGCTGCACTGGACCAATGCGGGACACCCGCCGCCGCTGCTGATCGGTGACGGCGGGACCTCGCAGTTCCTGGAAGGCGCTCTCGCGCCGGTGCTCGGTGTGGATCCCGCACTCCGCCGCCGTACCGCACGCGTAAGCCTTTTCGCCGGCTCGACACTGCTGCTCTACACCGACGGGCTCATCGAGCGTCCCGGTGAGGACATCGGCAGAGGGCTCACTCGCCTGCGGCAGCACGCGGCGGTGCTGGCAGCCGAGCCTCTCCCGGTGTTCTGTGACGAACTGCTCGGCCGGCTGGCCATCGGTTACGGTGACGATGTCGCCGTTCTCGCCCTGCGCGTACCCACGCCATAGGCGTACCACCGGACCCGCGACCACACCGACTGACAGTCCCATCACCGTGATACGTGTCTTTTCTTATGAAATGACCGATATGTGATGAAGTGGTGAACTATGGCCCAAGTTGATGGGAAGCCCGGCAGAGTCGACGTGGACCGGTCGGAAGGGTTCGGAGAGCGGCTGCTGGGTGTGCTGCTCGACCGGGCTCACCGGATGCCGCCGCAGCTCATCGCCCCGCTGATCGCGGAAGAAGTGGGCAGCATCGGTGGCCGCGATGTCTCGATCCTCCTGCAGGACTACGAGCAGCTCGTGCTGGTGCCGCTGCCCGGGAGGCGGCTGACCGTCGGCGAGCCTCAGCCGATCAGCGACTCTCCCGCCGGGACGGCGTTCCTGAGCGGAGCCGCGGTGGAGGTGCCGATCGACGACAGTGTGCGGATGTATCTGCCACTGCTGGACGGCAGTGACCAGGTGGGAGTGATGTGCCTGACCCTGGACGTCGTGGACGACGACGACCGGCGGCTGCTGCGACGGCTCGCCGGCCTGGTGGCCGACATGATCGTCACCAAGGACACCTACACCGACCAGTTCTTCCGGGCCCGGCGTCGCGCGCCGATGGGCGTGGCCGCGGAAATCCAGTGGTCCCTGCTGCCGCCGCTGATGATGTCCTGCCCGCAGGTCGAGGTGGCCGGGATCCTGGAGCCCGCCTATGACGTCGCGGGCGACAGTTTCGACTACGCGCTGAACGACGACATCCTGCATGTGGCCATGATCGACGCGATGGGACACGGCCTGGACGCCGCGACGATGGCGACGGTCGCCATCGGCGCCTACCGGCACGCCAGACGCGCCGACATCGACCTCGCCGGGATGTACGCGTTCATGGACAAGGCGATCGCCGATCAGTTCGGTCCCGACCATTTCGTCACGGCGCAGATGATGCATCTGAATATCGCGACGGGCCTGCTGCAGTGGGTCAACGCGGGTCATCCGGCGCCGCTGCTGATCCGTGACCACCGGGTCGTCCAGCAGCTTGAGAGCCCCACCACCCTGCCGGTCGGCTTCGGTGGCGACGATCCTCAGGTCAGCGAGCAGCTCCTGCGGCGCGGTGACCGGGTGCTGTGTTTCACCGACGGCCTCATCGAAGAGCACGAGGCCGGCGCGGCGCAGTTCGGCGAGGGACAGCTCATCGACTGCGTGAACCGCGTCGAACCGACCCAGGGAGGCGTGCGGGCGGTGGTGCGCTCGCTCTCCCACGCGCTGAAGCGGGAACGCGGCGGGAGCACCACCGACGACGCGACTCTCTTCCTCATCGAGTGGCGCGGGGACACCGCCGACCACCTCACGATCATCGACTGAGCCGGCCCTCATTACCCCATTCGCCCTAGTTGATAGTCAGGTCTCATCCTTTCTCGTGATTTCATCTGTTCACGGAGGTGCTCATACGATGAGCGGAGACCGACAGCAGGATACGTATACGCAGGCCACCACCCCGCGCCGCCAACTGCTGGCCGCGGCCGCGCTGGCGCCGGTGCTGGCCGGAGTGGGATACGCCGGCCACACCGACTCGACCGGAAACGCCGGCACGGGCAGCCGCCCGATGGAGCCGATACCCACCACCTTGGCCGACTGGAAAGGCGTCGCGAAGGCACTGGGCCGTCCCGGCAACATGATGCGCGATACGGCCTATCACACGGGCTTTCCGCGCGGAGATCTGCGTGTGGTGTCATACGGCATCACGGTCACACCGGGGCTCGCCCTCGGTTCGCACATGGCCTTCGTCCGCTACGACGACGGCAGCTCGATGGTGATGGGTGATCTGGTGATCGCCGAGAGCGAGCTGCAGCAGGTGACCGACACCCTGCAGGCACGGGGGATCGAGCAGACCGCGATCCACAAGCACCTGCTCGCCCAGACCCCTGACGTCTGGTGGACACACGTCCACGCGCACGGACGGGATCCGGTGGCCATGGCCCGTGGCCTGCGTGCGGCGCTCGACCGCACCGGAACTCCGCCGGCCGGGAAACCGGGCCCACCGAAGCCCGTAGATCTGGACACCGCGGGAATCGACGCGGCGCTGGGTATCCAGGGCTACAGCGACGACAACGTCTACAAGTGCGTCTTCGTCCGCCGCGAGACCGTCACCGACGGAGGCATGGTGCTGCCCGCCGGTGTGGGTTCGTCCACGGCGTTCAACTTCCAGCCCCTGGGCGGCGGCAGGGCCGCGGTCAGCGGCGATTTCGCCATGGTCGCCGACGAGGTCCAGGAAGTCCTCACGGCACTGCGCCGCGGCGGGATCAGCCTGGTCGAACTCCACAACCACGGGCTGACGGACGAACCACGTCTGTTCTTCACTCATTTCTGGGCCGTGGACGACGCCGTCGAACTCGCCAGGGCCCTGCGGCCGGCGGTGGCCGCCAGCAATGTCAGGCCGGCCGGTTGACCGTGTGCGTGCCGGTGACGGACGACAGCACCGGCCGGAGACGGCCCCGGCCCGCCAACACGGCTCGCTCGTACGCCCGATCAGTTCGCGGAGGCTTCGGCGACGCGATGAGACGTGGTGCCGCCGACGGTGAGCCGGCGGCACCACATCGCTCAGGTCCCTCGTCGCGCGCCCGCCTGGGATTACGAGACAGCCCTTACGGGTTCCGGTGTTGCGTCAGCAACCGAGATTGCCGCCCGGCTCGACTCCGAGGATCTGAGTGAAGCTCGTGTACAAGTCGATCCGGCTCTGCACCTGTGCCGGATTTCCGCCGTTGCATTCCAGGCTGCCATTGATACTGCGGATGGTCTCGCCGAATCCGGCGCCGTTCACGATCGCGTTGTGCGGGGTCATCGTGCCGGGACCGCTCTGTGTGTTCCAGTACCAGAGCCCGGTCTTCCACGCCACGGCGGAATCATTCTGCACAAGATCGGGATTGTTCAGCAGATCGATGCCCAGCGCGTCACCGGCGGCCTTGTAGTTGAAGTTCCAGCTCAGCTGGATCGGACCGCGGCCGTAATACTTGTCCTGGCCCGCCGGGCAGCCGTACGGCTGCGAAGCGTCGCAATAATGCGGGTAGTTCGCCGTGTTCTGCTCGACCACATGGACCAGGCCGCCCGTCTCATGGCTGACATTGGCCAGGAACGCCGCCGCTTCCTGCTTCCGTACGGTGTCACTTCCCGTACCGGAGAAGCCCGGATACGCGCTCAGTGCGGCGGTGAGACCGCCATAGCTGTAGAACGAGTTCCGGTTCGGGAACATCTGATTGAACTGGCCCTCACTGACAATGAAATCAGCGGCCTGTGTGCTCGGTGCGGTCTGTGCCGCGGAGGATGGTGCGAGAGACAGCAGACAGAACGCGGCGGCTGACGCGGTCGCGGTGAGCAGTCCCAGGATGCGCTGGCGCACGTGTCTCACTCCTTGGATGCGGCCGCCGTACGCGCGGCGACCCTATGCGTGCGTGTGGGGGGATTTCGGGCGCGCGTGCGCGTGCCGGCAGGCGGCCCGGTGGGGGAGAGGTGCGGTGCGGGTGAGCCCCGGGTGGGGTGTCGGGGCTCACCCGGCGGGAGTCCGCTCCGAAGTGGCTCAGCCGCCGACGTTCACGTCGATGCAGGCATAGAAGGCGTTGGTGGTGTCCGCGACGTTCCAGACCGCCAGTACCTTCTGCTTGCCGGACAGGCCGCCGAAGTTCACCTGATGGGTGACGGTCGCTCCCGGCTGCGCTCCGTTGTCGTTGAATTCGGCGATCTTCTGTCCGCCGGCGAAATACTGCCAGGTGCTGGTGGCATGACGCGCGGTCAGCTGCCACTGGAATGATGTCGTGCTGCCCACGGGCGTCACGGTCCATCCCTTGGAGTCGTCGTCGAGATCGGCGAACCGTGAGTTCCCGCCGCTGCAGCTCGTGAGGCCCTTGGGTCCTTCCACGCTCTGTGGTTCATAGGTGATGTCACCGCAGCTCACGGTTTTCGCGGCGCACTGAGCCTGCCTGCTGGGAGGCGAGGAGATATATCCATGGGCACTGGCGGAACTCGCGGGCAGGCTTATGGCGAGAGCCGGTGCGACGACCGCGCCGAGGGCAGCGGCCAGCTTCCTTTTCGAATGCACAAATACTCCTTCACATCAGGTCTTCCCGCGCGACACCGGATTGTGGGGAACCCGAATGCGGCGGGTCGGCCTCTCAAGTGTGGGGGCCAAGAGGCGCGAAGGGCGGCGGCAGATTCCCTATCCGTACGCATCGGAAATGACATTGCGTTCGGAAAGGTCTCGACCACTTGGCCTAGACCATACAGGTCGAGGTGTTCCCGTCAAGAGGGCCCCGTGACAGGGCAGTTGAGGCGACGGGGAGGCGAGGCGCGCCCAGTGGAAGCCTTGGAGGGATTTCTGAGTCGTAGTGGATAAAATGCCGACATCAGCCATGTCACGCATATGTTCAGGCCCTCTGGGAGAACGCATGAATTCGCCGAGCGGCTCGAATGTGAAAACGCCAGGAAGCCCGCTCCTCCTTCGAGTGGCCCTGCGGAAAACCACCCGCGCCGCGGGCCGTCCGCTCCCTAGGCTCGGGGTTCTCCGACCTGAGGGAGCCCGTGATGGAGATGCAGCCCGGCACGCAGCCCCCGGCCGTGGATGTCGCACAGCTCGCCTGGGCGGTGCTCCTGCTGGAGCAGGCACAACACCTCCTCAAGGCAGCCGAGGACTCCTGTCGGCTGCACTCCTTTCCCGGTACGGCGAACGAGCACCAGGCCGGGCTGTCGCTTCTCGCGGCGGGAGCGGCCGAGGCGGCCGTCACCATGGCCTCGGCCCTCGGCTTCGCCACCGCCGGTCTGGAGACCAAGGCGTCCTGGAAACTCCGCAGCGCTCGCCACCTCGGCAATCTTCCGGCCGGTATCGGCGGCGTTGACCGACCGCTGGAACCAGCCGTGGCCGACGCCCTCCTGCTGGTACGGCAGGTCGCGGAGATCTACAACCCGGACACGGCACGGGAGATCGATGTCGCGCTCGCCGCGAACGCTCCCACCTCGCCGCCCGCCGACCGGGACGCGCAGCGTGAGCGCCGAGACAGGACCTGACCGGGACATCGGCCGGACCGCCGTCCACGAGAAGTTGCCGCAGTAGCCCTCCGGGCGGATCCTGCTGACAGGGCTGTTCCTGTGGCACGAGTCCGACCGGCTTCTGGCCTCCATGGCACGAACCGAAAGAGACGCATGCGATACCGCACCCGAGTGACGGCACCCACGGCCGCACTCCTCGGCGCAGCAGCAGTACCCGTCCTCGCTCCGATCGCACGGGCGCGGAGCGCCGACGAGGACGGCACAACGGACGGCACACCGGGCGAGGAGGGCCTGGGCGACCCGGTCTATCCCCGCCTCGGCAACTCCGGTTACCGTGTCTCGGCCTACCGGCTGGACCTCACATACCGTCCCGGCACCAAGCTGGTCGACGCGAGCGTCACCATCAGCGCGTACGCCACCAAGGATCTCTCCCGCTTCTCCCTGGACTCGGTCGGTCTCGGCATCCACGGCGTGTGGGTCGGCGGCCGGAAGGCGGCCTTCGAACAGCGGCCGGACAAGCTCGTCGTCACTCCGGCGGCCCGGATCGAGAACCGCGCGAAGCTGGTCGTACGGATCGACTACACCGCCGATCCCCGCAAGCTCCGGGCGCCGGACAACGGCTGGGTGCCCACGCCCGACGGATTCGCCGTGGCCGCTCAGCCGGACCTGGCGCGCACGGTCTTCCCGTGCAACGACCACCCGAGCGACAAGGCGGACTTCCGCTTCCGTATCACCGTGCCCAAGGGCCTGACAGCCGCCGCGAACGGTTCGCTCGTCTCCACCCGGCGCGCGAAGAACGGCACGACCACATTCGTGTACCGGTCGCGCGATCCGATCGCCACCGAACTGGTGCAGATCACCGTGGGCGACTACCGGCTGACCGAGCGGCGCGGACCTGGCGGGATGCCGTTGCGCGATGTCGTACCGAGGGGCCGCGCCAAGGCCCTTGAGCCGGCCCTCGCACTGACGCCCGGTCAGCTCCTGTGGCTGGAGCGGCGGCTCGGCCGCTTCCCGTTCGAGACGTACGGCCTGCTGCCCGCCAACACCGACGATCCGGCCGCCTTCGACTTCACGGGTCTGGAGACCCAGACCCTGACCCTCTACAAGCCGGGCTTCCTGCTGCAGAAGGAGAGCCAGATCGCTCCGCACATGGTGCACGAGCTGGTCCACAGCTGGTTCGGCAATATGGTCTCGCCCGCCACCTGGGCCGATCTGTGGCTCGACGAGGGTCACGCGGACTACTACGCACTGCTGTACCGCTACGAGCGCGGCTGGCCCGACTCGCTGGGCCTGGCCACCATGGAAGCCCGGATGAAGGACGTGTACTCACGCGGCGACCAGTGGCGCAAGGACTCCGGCCCGGTCGCCGCACCGACGGCGTCCAGCCTGTTCGACAACCAGCGCTACGCCGGTGGCTCGCTGGTCCTGTACGCCTTGCGGACACTGGTCGGCGAGGACAAGTTCACTCGTATCGAGCGGGCCTATCTCGACCGGTACCGCAACTCCAACGCCGCCACGAACGACTACATCACGGTGGCCTCGGAGGTGTCCGGGCGGGATCTCTCCGGCTTCCTCAACGACTGGCTCTACGGGACGAAGACACCACGGATGCCCGGCCATCCGGACTGGACCGTCACGCCGCCGAGCACCGTCGCCACTCGCCGGGAGCAGCGCCGCTCGCCGAAGGACCTGGCGAGCGCGACGCTCTGACCGGAAGCACCGGCCGCGGAACGGTCAGTTCCGCAGCGGATGCGGAATCGGCGGGCAGCGGCGAAGGTGGGAGTGATCACGTTTCGAGCGAGGAGCCGAACATGTCGATGCTCGACAAGCTGAAGGGCCTCATCAAGGGGCACGAGGACACGGCCCGCCAAGGGGTGGAGAAGGGCGGTGACGCGTTCGACCGGAAGACGCAGAACAAATACAGCGGCCAGGTCGACACCGCTCAGAAGAAGATGGATGAGCAGCTCGGCAAGCAGGATCCGCCGTCCGGCCACCGTCCGCCGCAGAGCTGACGCCCGCCGTCCCGCGCCGCGCGTATGCCGCTGGACCGCCGACGCACGATCGGCGGTCCAGCGGCATACGCGCGGAGGCCGGCGCGTCAGGCGGTCTTCGCCGGTTCGCTCTTCTTCTCCAGAGCGACTCGAACCAGCGCGTCGGCGAAGGTGGCCGGGTCGGTGTCACCGCTCAGCCGCGCGAGCTCCTCGGGCTCGCCCGGCAGCCCGAGGCGGCGCGCTCCCTGGAGCGCCTTCTCGTCCAGGTACGGTGCGATCTCCGGCCAGACGCCCTGCACCTCGCGCAGGAAGATGTCCGCGCCGACGGGACCGAGGCCGGGCACCTCCTGGAGGAGGTCGCGCAGGGCGTCGATGTCCTTGCCCGCCGCATCGCGCATCCGGCGCAGATCGCCGCCGTACTTGTCGAGAAGCAGCTCGGCTCCCTCGCCGAGCTGTGTCGCCGTACGTTCGTCGTAGCGGCGGTATCCGCCCTCGCCGAGTGCGTCCACCCGCTCCTGCCATGTGGCGTCGGCCATGCGCCGGGCGTTGCGCAGACCGGCGCCGGTGAGCGCACGGGAGGCCGCGAGCGCGATGTCACTGCGGATTCTGGCGCTCAGCAGGCAGGCCAGCACAAGGGACTGGTAGAGCGGCTGTGGAGTGTCGCGGATATGGATGCGGGCTTCGTCCGCGTAGGTACGGCCATGGGTGTCGAGCAGCTCTCGCACGGCCTCCTGGTCGCTGGTCTTCGCCACCACACACCTCCGTGGACAGCCCTTGGTCAATCCCTGCCGCCCTTGCCATTGTCACTCGGCCAGGTCCCGGTCGCACGCTCGATGGCCTTGGCTCCCGAGCGGTCCACGGCGCTGCGCACGACCGCGAAAATCGCGCCCTGGACGGCGGCCGCCAGCAGCACCTCTCCCCAGCCGCGGTCGCGGTCGAGTGCGTCCGGGGCGTCGTCCTCGTGCCGCAGCGCCTTCCATGTCGTCTGGAACGCCAGGCCCGCCAGCGCTCCGCCCGTCCATCCCAGGACGAACCCGATCGGCCTGTAGGCGAGCGTGAGTTTCTGTTTCTTCCTCACCCGCGTCTCCCTTCGCTGACGGCGGCCGTGTCCGGCCGGTTCCGCGATACAGGAGGCGAGTGCCCGCCCGGCACGGATACACACAGGTGCCCGCCGTGGTGCCTACAGCAGCACCGGCGTCAGGTCCGGGCCGGAGCCGTCCTCGTACGCGTCCTCGTCGAACGGATACAGCGGCCGCTCGACCCGGTGGTGGCCCAGGCGCAGCAGATCCTGGTCGACTCCGCCGGGCGTGAGCGCGAGCAGCCAGTCGGCCGCCATGTCGTACAACTCCGGCTCCAGATAGCCGATCTTGACGACGACCAGGTCGAAGGTGC
Organism: Streptomyces sp. AK02-01A; assembly: GCF_033795305.1. Classification (NCBI taxonomy): domain Bacteria; kingdom Bacillati; phylum Actinomycetota; class Actinomycetes; order Kitasatosporales; family Streptomycetaceae; genus Streptomyces; species Streptomyces sp. AK02-01A. The sequence goes on along the minus strand of NZ_JARBAE010000029.1, from coordinate 58,555 downwards.
GCGGGTCGATGCCGAGGCCGCCCTCGGCCGGCCCGGTGAAGTCCGCGATCGTGTGGAACGGCTTGCGGCGCTCGGTGACGACGACGGTGAGGCCGCCGGTGGTGATCGCCGCGAGGTCGCAGCCGAGGTCGTACGCGCCGCCCTCCGCCCGGTCGGTCCTGTCCGCGGCGCGCTGGAGTCCGGTCACGATGCCGGTCAGCCGGTACGGGCCGCCATGGTTCGGGTCCACCTTGCCGCCGACGTCGAGTGTGACGGTCGCGCCGAGACCGGCCTCGAAGCAGGCCCGTACGGCGACGGGATCGGTGATGCCCGGGTGCACGGCGGTGACCCTGCCGGAGGCGATCTCCTCGCGGTCGAGCAGTTTGCCGAGCATATGAGCGAGATCACCGGCGCCGCCCGCCGTGGGATTGTCGCCGGAGTCGCTGATCAGAAACGGACGCCGGTCGGAGGCGACGGCCTGGGCGACGCACTCCTCCGCGGTGCCGGTCGGGCCGACGAAGCGGAAATCGCGACGGACGTCCCAGTACTGCCGCGCCAGTGACTCGGCCTCGGCGACGGCGAGTCCGGCGTCGTCGCCGGTGACGACGACCGCCGCCCGGCAGCGCGGCTCGTCCGCCCAGGCGTATCCCACCCACACCGACGCGTCGACGATTCCGGGCTTGGCCTCGATGGCGGCGAGCCGTCCGTACAGACCCTTGGCGGGTTCCAGCCGCGTGCTGGTCTTCTCACCGGGCAGCAGTACGGGAACCTGCACCCAGGCGCGATGCGGACGGCGTGACTCCGCGGGCAGCCGCAGCCGCTCGACCAGCTTGCGCGCCGCGCGCTCGCGGGTGTCCCAGGCGTCCTCGTGCGGCGCGAGCCGATGGGCGGTGAGCAGCTCGACCCGCTCGGCGAACCGGCGTGAGACATTGCCGTGGAGATCCATGGCGGCCGAGATCATGGGCCGGCCGCGCACAGGATCCTCGGGAGTACCGACCGCGTCGAGGGCGGCCCGTACGGCTTCGGTGAGATCACCTTCGGCGTCGGTGAGGCCGACGACGCTCATCGCGCCGTGGATGTCGTACACCAGGCCGTCGAGTGGGCCCGCGGCCCGGACGCGCGTGACGAGTTCGTCCTTGAGCAGCAGATACGACTCCGCCTCCACCGGGCCGCCGGGCAGGGCGGTGGCGTGCAGCAGCGGGACCCACTCCACGTGCGCGGCGAGGTCCGCGCCGGGCCGGGTCCAGGTGTAGCGGCCGAGGAGTTCCGTGCCACGGGTCTGCCGGAAGTCGTCCGCGGTGGAGCGGTGCGGACAGAAGGTGGACGACTCGATGCCGATGCCGCCGATGGCGATACGCAGACGGCGGGAGGGAGCGGCGCTGGTCATGGGAGTGCTCTCCGGTCGAGGACGGGTTGTGGGTGTACGGCCGAAGGCTCAGGAGGCTTCCGGGTGCGGGAGTGTCTCGCGCAGCACGGTCAGTCCCGCGCCCAGCAGCCCCGCGTCGGGTCCCGTGACGGTGGTGGTGATCTCAAGACCCGCTGTGGCCATCGGCAGACAGCGTTCGTAGAGGACGCCTCGCACCGAGGCGACGAGTGGTTCAGCGGCGGCCAGGGCGCCGCCGAGGACGACCGCCTGCGGATTGAAGAAGTTGACGACGACGCTCAGCACCGTGCCGATGTGCCGGCCGGCGGCCCGGACCAGTGTGGTCGCGTACGGATCGCCGTCGGACACCAGGCGCAGCAGATCGGCCGTGCCGTCCACCGTCGGTCCGTGCAGGGCGAGTTCGCGTTGCAGCGCCGCGCCGCTGGCGACCGTCTCCAGACAGCCGATATTGCCGCAACTGCACGGACGTTCCTGAGCGGCGTCCACGCGTACATGACTGATGTCACCGGCGCAGCCGTTGGCGCCACGGTGTGCGCGGCCCGCCGAGATGACACCGCAGCCGATGCCCCGGCCGATCTTCACGACCACCAGATGGTCCAGATTCTGACGCACCGTCAAGTGTTCGCCGACGGCCATCAGAGTGGCGTCGTTGTCGACGGTGACGGGCAGCCCGAGGCGCTCCGTGAGGACCTCGCGGAGCGGGAACCGGTGCCAGCCGGGCATCCGGGAAGGAGCCAGCACACGACCGGAGGCCACATCGACAGGGCCGGGAAAGGCGACACCGACGCCTGTGACGGTGCGGCCCGCCTCGCGCTGGCGCTCGGCGAGCGCGGTGAGCCTGTCGACGAGCCAGTCGACGGCCGGTTCGGGACCGGCGGTGAGGTCGTGGCTGTGTTCGGCGGCGTCCATGACCGTGCCGTCGAGTCCGACGGCGGCCATCCGGCCGTGGTGGGAGCCGAGATCGGCGGCGAGGGCCACGCCGTCGTGCCGAGTGACCCGCAGCAGCCGAGGCCGGCGGCCGCCACGGGAGACGCCCTCGCCCGACTCCGTGAGCAGTCCGGCCGCGACGAGTTCCTGTACGCGCAGCGAGACCGTCGACGCGGCCAGACCCAGTTCCCGTACAAGATCGGCCCGGGAGGCCGCCACGCCGGAGGACACCAGGCGCAGGATGTCCTTGGCCGAGGCGCTGTCCGTCATCTCAATCCCTTGCCTTGCTTCGAACTGTCGAATTAAGTTCGCGTTTCCTCGATGTAAGTTAGCGATCTCGTCGCGACTTCCGCCAGAGGTGCAGGGAAAGTCTTTGTCAAAGCGATCGGACAATTGTCTTTGATACTGGCATTTTCCCTGTCCGGGAGGGTCGGACTCCCGGCTGTGGCCCTTGACTTACTTTTCTTGTCGGTCCTAACTTTCAGGCGTCTCGGGCCGATCGCCGTGTCGGCTCTCCGCCGGACCGATGGAGGCCCACCCATGCGCCCAGGGCGCTCACCCGCGCGGCTTCGCGCACTCGCCGCGGCGGTCACCGGGGCAGTGCTCGTCGCGGTGCTGGCCGGCTGTACGCAGGACGGCGGCCGGATCGACATGGCTCCCACCGGCGGTGTCCCCGTGCGCGGCGGCACCGCGACCATGGCCCTGCCGCCGGCCGCGACCCCCAACTGGATCTTCCCCATCGGCGCGCCCGGCTACGGCGCCGCCTACAACTACGCGATCCAGTCGCTGCTCTACCTGCCGGTGTACGACGCGGTGAAGCGGGACGGCGCGCTCACCACCACCGGCCCCAACACCCTTGGCGGCAAGCCCGTCTACAGCGACGGCAACAAGACCGTCACCGTCCCGCTGCGCGAGGACATCACCTGGTCCGACGGACGGCCGGTGACGTCACGGGACATCGAGTTCTGGTTCAACCTGGTGAAGGCCAACAAGGCGGACTGGGGCAACTACTCGGTCGGCACCATGCCCGACAACGTCAAGCGCTTCGAGACCGTCGACGCGCACACCGTACGGCTGCGGCTGGACCGCGCGTACAACCCCGACTGGTTCACCGCCAACCAGCTCACACTGATGCGCGCGCTGCCGCAGGCCGCCTGGGACGCGAAGAGCGACGGCGGGAAGACCGGTGACTGGGACCGCACCACCGCCGGAGCCAAGGCCGTGTTCGCCCGGCTGACCCGGCACTCCAAGAGCCTTGGCTCCTATGCCACGGACCCGCTCTGGAAAACCGTCAACGGCCCCTGGAAGATAGCCGAATGGCGGGACTCCGGCCAGGTCTCCCTCGTACCGAACCCCAAGTACACCGGCGACGACCGGCCGTATCTCGACCAGGTCGTCCTCAAGCCCTTCACCACCGCCGACTCCGAATTCAATGTGCTGCGTTCCGGCGGGGTCGACTACGGCTACATCCCGCCCTCCGTGCTGGCGCAGAAGGCGAAGTTCGAGAGCCGCGGCTACCGCGTCGACCCGTGGGAGGGCTGGGCGGTCACTTATATCGTCTACAACTTCAACTCCTCGCACGCGGGCCCGGAGATGAGGCAGCTCTACATACGCCAGGCCATGCAGCACCTCGTCGACCAGCGGGCCATGAGCGATGTCGTCTGGCAGGGCAGCGCCGATCCGACGCTCGGCCCCGTGCCCGCCACGCCGAAGACGCAGTACCTCTCCGAGGCCATGGAACGGAACCAGTATCCGTACTCCGTGAGCAGGGCCCGGACACTGCTGACCGGACACGGCTGGAGCATCCGCGACGGTGAGGCCCGTTGTGTACGTCCCGGTACCGGCGCCGGTGAGTGCGGAGCCGGCATCCGGAAGAACGCGCCGCTCCAACTCACACTGCTCTCGCAGTCGGGCTCCACCGAGACGACAAACATGATGCAGGAGCTGAAATCCTCCCTCAGCAAGGCCGGTATCGACCTGACGATACGTCAGCAGCCGCTCAATTCCGTCCTCGGCAACTCCGTGCCCTGCAAGGCGGGAGAGCCCGGCTGCGCATGGGACATGTCGTTCTTCGGAACGGCCGGAAGCTGGTACTACCCGCTCAACCCGAGCGGTGAACAGCTCTTCTCCACCGGAGCCTCGGCCAACTTCGGCAACTACTCCGACCCGAAGGCGGACCGGCTCATCCGCGCCGTGCAGTACTCGGCGGACCCCAACGCCACACACGCGTACGGCGAATATCTCGCCCGGCAACTGCCCGTCATGTGGATGCCCAACCCCGCCTACCAGGTCTCCGTCATCCGCAACGACCTGCGCGGCGTCGACCAGAACCCGACCGTCACCATCGCTCCTCAGGACTGGTACTACGTCAAGAAGGGAGCCGATCAGTGACCGGCTTTCTCGTCAAACGCCTGCTCCAGGCGGTGGTCGTCCTCTTCCTGGTGTCGGTCATCGTCTTCGTCCTGCTCCATCTGCTGCCCGGCGGACCCGCCCGCGCCATCCTCGGGCCCAAGGGCACTCCGCAGCAGATCGCGCACTTCAATGACGTACAGGGCTACAACCAGTCCCTGCCCCTGCAATATCTCGCCTATCTCAAACGCCTGCTCACCGGCGACCTGGGAGAGTCCTACAAGCTCAACCAGCCGGTGGCCGATCTGCTGGTCCAGCGGCTGCCCAAGACGCTGGTACTCACCGCGCTCGCCACCCTGCTCGCCGTGATCATCGCGATCCCGCTCGGCCTGGTGCAGGCCGTGCGCCGTGGGAAGACGACCGACTATCTGCTCACCGGCGCGGCCTTTCTCGCCTACGCCACCCCGGTTTTCTTCCTCGGACTGATCCTCATCATCGTCTTCAGCCAGACACTGCCGCTGTTCCCCGCCGAGGCACCGCAAGGAGAGTCCGTCTCATCCCTCTTCAGTGGGTTCTCCGGCATGGTGCTGCCCATCGTCACCATGGCACTCGGCATCATCGCGATGTTCAGCCGCTACATGCGCTCCGCCACTCTCGACAACCTCACCGAGGAGTACGTACGCACCGCGACGGCCAAGGGCCAGTCCCGCCGGCGGATCCTCGTGAAGCATGTCCTGCGCAACGCGCTCATCCCGCTCGTCACACTCCTCGGCCTGTATCTGCCGACGCTGTTCAGCGGCGCGCTGGTCGTCGAGGCGATGTTCAACTACCCGGGAATGGGCCTGCTGTTCTGGAACGCCGCGCAGGGCTCCGACTTTCCCGTCCTGCTCGGTGTGACGCTGGTCGTCGGCGTCGCCACCGTCGTCGGATCGCTTCTGACCGACATCGTCTACGCCGTTCTCGACCCACGGATCCGGAGCGTCTCATGAGCACCGCCGCTGTCGTGGCGCCCGGCCACGAGGACGCCGACCTCGCCACTCCCTCCCTCGCCCGCCGCACTCTCCGGGTCTTCACCGGCAACAAACTGGCCCTCACCGGTGTGATCGTGCTCGTACTGCTGCTGGCCTTCTGCTACCTCGGCCCGCTGATCCATCCCACCGACCAGGTCCACACCGACCTGTCCCGGGCCAACCTGCCGCCCGGCAGCCCGGGGCATCTCCTCGGCACCACCGACCTCGGCTACGACCTGCTCGGCCGACTGATGACGGCCGGCCGGTCCTCGCTGGAAGTCGGCCTCGCCGCCGGGCTGCTGGCCACGCTCTTCGGTACGGTCTGGGGCGCCGTCTCCGGCTACTTCGGCGGCTGGACCGACGCGGTGATGATGCGTGTCACCGATGCCGTGCTCGCCATTCCCGCGATGTTCCTGCTGGTGGTCGTCGCGGCGATCATCACGCCCAGCGAGGGCGTCCTTGTCATGATCATCGCGGCGGTGGCCTGGCTGTCACCGGCCCGGCTGGTCCGCGGCGAGGCGCTCGCCCTGCGCGACCGCGAGTACGTCCAGGCGATGCGGATGATGGGCGGCGGCGGCGTCCGCGCCGTGTTCCGGCACATCGTGCCCAACGCCATCGGCACGGTCATCGTCAACTGCACCTTCCAGATAGCCGACGCCATCCTCTACGTCAGCTATCTGGCGTTCCTCGGCCTCAGCGTCCCGCCGCCCGCCACCGACTGGGGCTCGATGCTCTCCGCCGGCATCACCTACACCCAGAACGGCTACTGGTGGCTGATCTTCCCGCCGGGCATCGCCATCGTGCTGGTCGTCGGCGCCTTCAACTTCATCGGTGACGGCCTCCGGGACGCCTTCGAAGTGCGGCTCCAGAAGAAGTAGCTCCCGCCTGCCCGCCCTTTAACCGCCGCACCGTCCGGAGGAACCATCCATGACCGATCCGCTGCTCCGGATCGACGATCTCCACGTCGACATAGCGACCCGCGACCGCACCGTCCACGCACTCGACGGAATCAGCCTCGATCTGGCCCCGGGCGAAGCCCTCGGTGTGGTCGGCGAGTCCGGCTGCGGAAAGACGATGACCGCACTCAGCGTCCTCGGCCTGCTTCCGGCCGGTGGCGTCGTCACGGCGGGCCGGATCCTCTTCGACGGGCGGGATCTCGCCGCCGGAGGCGAACGCCTTCTGCGTGATGTCCGCGGCGACACCATCGGCATGGTCTTCCAGGATCCGCTGACCTCGCTCAATCCGACCATGACCATCGGCGCCCAGGTCGCCGAGCCTCTGCTGCTCCACCGCGACGTGACCAAACGGGAGGCATGGGCCAGAGCGGAGGAGATGCTCGGACTCGTCGGGATGCCGCGACCGGCGGAGCGGATGAGGAACTATCCGCACCAGCTCTCCGGCGGTATGCGCCAGCGAGTGGCCATCGCCATGGCGCTGGTCTGCGAGCCGAAGCTCCTGATCGCCGACGAACCCACCACCGCCCTCGATGTGACGACACAGCACCAGATACTCGAACTCATCGGCGATCTGCGCTCCCGCCTCGGCATGGCGATGATCCTTGTCACCCATGACCTCGGCGTCATCGCCAACCGCGTCGACCGGGTCGCCGTGATGTACGCGGGCAAGGTCGCCGAGACGTCCGGCGTACGGGATCTCTTCGCACGACCCCGGCACCGCTACACCGAGGCACTGTTCGCCGCACTTCCGGAGAAGGCCCTCGCCGGCGCCACCGAACTGCGCACCATCCCCGGGCTGCCGCCCAACCTCGCCGTTCCTCAGCACGGCTGCCGCTTCGCCGCGCGCTGCTCGTACGCCACCGAGATGTGCCGCTCGCAAGAGCCCGCGCTGAGCGACGGAGACCACCGGTTTGCCTGCTTCCATCCCGTGCCCGAGGACAGCGGCGCGGAGCGCGAGGACGCGCCGTCCGCCGCCGTCCGGCCGGCGGTCGTCGTACCGTCCGGCGCGGCGCTGCTGGAGATCACCGATCTCCGTAAGGATTTTCCGCTGACCGGCGGTCCGTTCTCCCGCGGTCGCGGCACGGTCAGCGCCGTCGGCGGGGTCACCTTGACGGTCAGGAAGGGCGAGACCTTCGGCATGGTCGGCGAGTCCGGCTGTGGCAAGACCACCCTCGGGCGGCTTGTCGCGGGACTCGAAACTCCCACCTCCGGCTCGATCGCGTTCGAAGGCCGGGACCTGGCGGGAATGGACCGTGGCCGGCGCCGTGCCCACCGCCGGAAGATACAGCTGATGTTCCAGGACTCCACCGCCGCCATGGACCCGCGTATGCGCGTCGGAACCATTCTGCGCGAGCCACTGGTCATCCAGGGAGTGGGCGACCGCGCGGAGCAGGACCGTACCGTCGGAGAGCTGCTCGACGCGGTCGGTCTGCCGCGCGGCGCGGTCGAACGCTATCCGCACGAGTTTTCGGGAGGCCAGCGACAGCGGCTCGGCCTGGCGCGCGCGTTGACGCTCTCGCCGGAGCTGATCGTCGCCGACGAGCCGGTCTCCGCGCTCGATGTCTCCGTCCAGGCACAGATCCTCAACCTCATGCGGGATCTCCAGCGGGACCTCGGTCTGACATATCTCCTCATCTCGCACGATCTGGCCGTCGTCCGCCATCTCGCCGACACGGTCGGTGTGATGTACCTCGGCAAGCTCGTCGAGGCCGGCCCGGCCGAGCGGATCTACGCCGGTCCACTGCACCCGTACACCCGTGGTCTCCTCGACACCGTCAATGTCCCGGAACCGGACCGGGCCGGCCCCGTCCGCGCGCCGCTCGGCGGCGAGACGCCGTCCGCGGCGCACCCGCCGTCCGGCTGCCGGTTCCGTACGCGCTGTCCGCTCGCACAGGACATCTGCGCCGAGACCGAACCGCCGGCGAGCGTCCCGGCGGGCGCGGGGCACCAGGTCGCCTGCCACTTTCCGCTGGTCTGATCCGGTACGTCACGTCGGGGCGCACGCCGGTGTCCCGCGCGGTGTCCGGGCCGTCACCGGCGGATCACCCGTACGGCCCAGCATCGCTGCCCTCTCGGCCTCCGGGCCGCCGAGAGTGGAGGGGTACGCCCTCGTCCCCGACATCCGGAGCCCGCGATGATCTGTCAGAACCGACGCGACCTCGGCCTGCTCGCCCTGCGGCTCGGCACCGGAGCGGTACTCGCCGCGCACGGCACCCAGAAACTGTTCGGGTGGTTCGGCGGCGCGGGCATCGAAGGGACCGCCCAGGGCATGGAGGCCATGGGCTTCCGTCCCGGCAGAGCCAGCGCGGTCGCCGCCGGGCTCGCCGAGGCCGGCGGCGGGACGCTGCTGGCCCTGGGCCTGGCCACCCCGGCGGCGGGAGCGGCGGTGGTGGGCGAGATGGCGACGGCTGCCTCGGTGCACGTTCCCAACGGTTTCTTCAACCAGTCGGGCGGCGTCGAGTATCCGGCCCTGCTCGGCTGGACCGCTGCTTCCCTCGCGGTCATGGGCGCGGGCCGCTACTCGCTCGACCATGTCACCTGCTACCGCCTCGACCGGCCCTGGATGGTTCCCGTGGCGCTCGCGGGGAGCGCGGTCGGGGCGGCCCTGGTCATCTGTAGGCGGACCCGGGCGACGGCGGCCGCCCAGGACGCGAAGGACGACAGTCCGGGTGCGGAGGGCTGACAGCCGCCGTCCACGCGGTCCGGTGGGACCGCGCACAGCGCCGGCTCGAACGGAAGCTCGTCGCACGGGAATTGATTCCGGCCAGGATGGAGGTGAGTGACGGCGCGTACGACATCGTGTCTGCTTTTCGTACGAAGACGCGCACTCCTGTTCACGTTTGGCATCTCGTCCGAGTGACGGTTCTTCCTGCGTCTGGTCACCATGCCGCCCGGCATGTCATAAAAGTGACCCCGACAAGGGAGGAAATCATGCACAAGCTGGGCATCAAGCGTCGAGTCACCACAACCTTCGCCGTACTCGTGGTCGCTGGTTCCGGAGTCCTGGCCGCCACTCCGGCCAATGCCACCACTCCCGAAGCCACCGCCTCAGCCTCCTGGCCGGCTCTTCCCAAGGGAAAGGTGGTCTCAAGGATCACACTGAACATCCGTGAGGACCCGACCACGAACTCCCCGTCCCTGGGCGGACTCCGGCCGGGCGCGATCGTTGCCCTGGACTGCAAGGTCAGGGGACAGAATGTGAACGGCAACAACCTCTGGTACCTGCTCGCGGACGGAGCGCCCGGCTATGTCGCGGCCCGTTACGTCCAGAACCTGTCGTACGTGCCGTACTGCGACGACTGACGGATCCGGGCCGCGAGAGATCCGACCGGCGACGTTCATCCTGACAACCGCCCGTCCACGTAGCGGAGTTGCTCCAGCCGACCGCTGGAGATCTCAGTCGGCGTTCCGGCCGGCGCCTCCGCCGGAGAGCATCCGATGATGCCTCCCGGGACGGGACGCATTCGGCGGGTGTACCGGGCCGCGCGCCCCGCCGGTGCACATGGACAACGAGCAGCGCGCTCCTCCGCCCTGACGATCATCCCGGCACCGGGCCGGTGACGAGGGCTTCAACCAGATGAGACATCCGGCCGGATGAGACGGCCAGGTGGGATGTCCGCCAGTGGGACGTCCGGCAACCACGCGCGGCCGGTTGCCGGCGTTCCGGGCTCGGCCCGAGCGATGCGCCGAACACCATGGGGAAGGTCGGAGACAGTCGTGCCCCCATGGTGTGTATGCGTGGAATCATCCGATTGACGCAGCGATCAAGGTCCTCTTAGCGTGTCCACGTCACGGGCGGGCGGCAGGCCTCCCGGACAGGCATGGGGGGCATCTTGCGCGGATCGAAGAGAACGACGACGGCCGCCGTCATGGCCGGCGCCGCGGCGCTGATACTGGCGACCACCGGGATGACGGCGCTGCCGTCCGCCGCGCAGGAGCGCGGCGCCGGTCCCGCGGTGAAGACAACCGCCGGTCCGGCCAGGACAGTTACCCTGATCACCGGTGACCAGGTCCTCCTGGACGGCCGGGACAAGGTCTTACAACTACGGCCCGCCAAGGGCCGCCAGTCCGTCCCGGTCCAGATCCGGGAGGTCAAGGGGCACACTTACGTGCTGCCCTCGGACGCCGCCGGGATGATCGCCACCGGCAAGCTCGACATACGGCTGTTCGATGTGACCGAGCTGAGCCGCCCCGAATACCGCGAACTCACCGGTGACGGGATCCCGTTGATCGTCACCTACACCGGCTCGGGATCGCGCTCCGCCACGCGTGACACCTTGCGTGCCCAGCCCGGCACGACTGTACGCGCCGAGATCGGCTCGGTCGGCGGCGAGGCACTGACCGTACGCGGAGCGAGCGCCGCCGCGGTGTGGACCTCCCTCACGACCGGCTCCGCGCAGGGCCATCGGCTCGCCTCCGGAGTGCGCTCCATCCGCCTCGACGGCCTGGTCAAGGCGTCCCTCGATGTCAGTGTGGCGCAGATAGGGGCACCGGACGCCTGGCACGCCGGATATGACGGCGAGGGTGTGCGGGTCGCCGTGCTGGACACCGGCGTGGACACTCGCCACGCCGATCTGGCGTCCCAGGTGGTCGCCGAGGAGAACTTCACCAACAGCCCTGATGCGACCGACCACTTCGGCCATGGAACCCATGTCGCGTCCACCATCGCCGGCACCGGTGCCGCTTCCGGAGGGAAGTACAAAGGGGTCGCGCCCGGCGTCGAACTGATCAGTGGCAAGGTGCTCAACGACGGCGGCGCCGGTACCGAGTCCTCGATCATGGCGGGCATGGAGTGGGCGGTCGAGCAGGGCGCCACGATCGTCAATCTCTCTCTCGGCGGCGGCGACACTCCTGGTGACGATCCGCTGGAGGAGACCGTCAACAAGCTCTCGGACCGGGCCCTGTTCGTGATCGCCGCGGGCAACGACGGACCGGGCGCGGGCACGCTGGGCTCTCCGGGCACCGCGCAGAGCGCGCTCACCGTCGGGGCCGTCGACAAGCAGGACGCGCTCGCGAGCTTCTCCTCCCGTGGACCACGTGCGGGCGACAGTGGTCTCAAGCCCGATCTGACCGCGCCCGGCGTGGACATCACCGCGGCGGCGGCGGCCGGGAGCCGTATCGACACCAGCCCGGCGACACCGCATCCGGCGCCCGGCTACCTCACGATCTCCGGCACCTCGATGGCCACTCCGCATGTGGCGGGCGCCGCGGCGCTTCTCTCGCAACAGCATCCGGACTGGAGCGGTACGCGGCTCAAGGAGGCGCTCGTCGGGTCCGCGAGGCCCGGTCCTTACAGCGCCGTCGAGCAAGGGAGCGGCCGGGTCGATCTGACCCGGGCCGTCGCCCAGAACGTCGTCGCGGAGCCGGCCTCGCTGAGCTTCGGAGCACCGGCGTGGCCGCACGACGACGACCAGCCGATCACCAAGACCCTCAGCTACCGCAACAGCGGTGGCGCGGCGATCACACTGGACCTGTCCGCCACCGCCACCGGACCGTCGGGAACGCCCGCGCCGGACGGCTTCTTCACACTCGGCGCGTCCCGTGTGACAGTGCCGGCGGGCGGCACCGCGTCCGTCGATGTGACGGCGGACGCCAGACTGGGCGGTACGGCACTCGGCGTCTACAGCCTGGCCGTCACCGCGAGCGCCGGCAAGCAGAGCGTCCGTACCGCGGGCGCGCTCAACCTGGAGGGTGAGATGTACGACCTCACACTCCGCGCGACCGCACGTGACGGCTCCGCACCGGCCGACGGCGACTGGTCCGGATTCATCTACAACCTGGACGCGGACACCATGGTCGCCGTCTCCGGTGACCACGGGACGGCTCAACTCCGGCTGCCGCGCGCCCACTACACCGTCCTCGGCGAAGTGCCGCTGCTGAGCCCGGAGCTCTACTACATCGGTGACGACTTCGTCGCCGCACCCCGGCTCCTGCTCGACAAGGACACAACACTCCCGGTCGACGCACGGAAGACCAAACTGATCGACCTGGCGGCACCGGACCCGGACGCCTCGTACTCGTCCGGATTCGTGACCATCACACCCGACGGCGCACCCGGCCCGATCGCTCTGTACATCGGCACACTGACGGAGGGCTTCCGCACCCAGCAGGTGGGCCCGCCGCCGGCGCGTGGCACGGTGTCCTCGCACATCGTCGCCACCTTCGAGTCGGCCAGCGCGCAGTATCTGCTCGCCGACACCGTCAAGGACGGCTTCTACACCGGCCGCACTCTCCGTCCGCGGCGCGGAGAGTTCGCGCGGATCACCTCGCACCAGGGTGCCTCGGTCGGCGGACGCTCCGGCCAGATCGTCAGTACTCCCGGCGCCGCGGTCTCCGCCTACTCCTTCACCGCTCTGCCGGGGACGGTCACCACCTATGTCCAGGGCGGCCAGAGTTGGCAGCGGACCTTCCAGCAGATGAGAGGCAGGACCGTCGAGGCGGAGTACCGGCTGCCGGTCCGGACGTACCACGGCGGACGGGAGTACACCGAGGACTTCAACAGCGGCGTCTTCGGACCGGCCCTGGGCGCGGACGCGGGCGCGGGACTCAGCAGAGACGGTGACCGGCTGACCGGCTCGATCAGCCCCTTCGCGGACGGCGCGGGACATGGCGGCGAAAGCCTGTACGACACGGCTTCCGCCTCCACCACGCTGTACCGCGACGGCGAGGAATTCGCCACGGTGGAGGGCGGACTGGACTCCGCCGCCTTCGACCTGCCCGGCGCCAGGGCGCGCTACCGGCTCGTCACCACTGTCAGCCGGGCCGAATCCGGTGTGGCGGCGGTCAGTACGGAGGTGACCTGGTCGGCGGAGTTCACCTCGGGCCGCACCACGAAGGCCACCGCCGTCCCGGCGAGCGTGGTGCGCTACACACCGCGACTGGCCTCCGACTCCACAGCGGTGGCAGGCGCCCGGCAGAGTGTGCCGGTCACCGTGCGGGGCTCGGCCGCCGGCCGGGATCTGAAGTCGCTGACGGTGTACGCGTCCTATGACCGAGGGACGACCTGGTCGCGCCTGGTGGTGCGGGACGGCAGTGTGACGGTGGTGAATCCGGCCGCCGGAGGCACGGTCTCCTTCAAGGCCGAGGTCGTGGACCGCCGGCGGGCCGTCTTCTCGCAGACGATTCTCGACGCCTACCGGACGCGGTAGCGACCGGCGGGCGCGGCGGACGGCGCGGCGCGGCGGCTCACCTGGCCGCCGCGCCGTGCCGTCCGCCGGTGCCGACACCGAGCGGCCGGACTCGGCCCAGTGCGCGTTGCGCATACCCCCTTAGGGTATGTAGGTTGAAGGTGAGCGAAGCCTGCCGTACGGAAGATCTGAGGGAACCAGCATGGAGAGCACATTGAGGATCACCGCGTTCGCCGCCGTGCTCGCGGCGTCCTTCGGAGCCGCGTACGGCGTCGGAGATGTCGTCGGCCCTGTCGCGGATCCGGCACCGGCGGCCCACTCCGAACACCGCGGCGCGTCCGAGCGAGGCGGACAGACTCAGGGCGGTGGTCACGACGCCTCCGCGGGCGGGCTCCAGATCTCGGAGCACGGCTACACACTCGACCTCAGGACCCCCGTCGTCCCAGCGGCCCGAACCACCGAACTGCGCTTCACCGTCCGCGACAGCGCGGGCCGTCAGGTCACCGCCTACCGGCGCGAGCACGGCGAGGAGCTGCATCTGATCCTCGCCTCCAAGGACCTGGCCACCTACCGCCATCTGCATCCCACGCGGGCCGCCGACGGCACCTGGAGCACACCGGCCAACCTGCCGGCGGCCGGCGGCTACCGGCTCTTCGCCGACTTCACGCCCGCCGCCGAAGGAGCGAAGAACCTCACTCTGGGAGCGGACCTCGCCGTCTCCGGCGCCTATCAGCCGGCCCCGCTTCCGGCAGCCGCCGCGACCGCCGGCGTCGACGACTACACCGTGAGCCTCAAAGGCCCACTGCGCCCGGGAGAAGCGGGCACCTTGACCCTGACGGTCACCAGGGCCGGCCGTCCGGTCGACGATCTGGAGCCCTACCTCGGCGCGTACGGCCATCTCGTGGCACTGCGCTCGGGAGACCTGGCCTATCTGCACGTCCACCCCAACGGCGGACCGGACGACGGCAGGACGAAGCCGGGCCCGGATGTCTCCTTCACCGCCACGGCTCCCAGCGCCGGCACGTACCGTCTCTTCCTCGACTTCAAACACAACGGGACGGTGCGTACCGCGGCCTTCACCGTACGAGCCGGAGCGACCGCGCAGCCTGGTGAATCCGAGGCCGGCAAGCCGTCGGACACCGAAGAGGCCGACGGGCACCGGCACTGAGCGCATCCGCCGGCCGCACCATGGGCGGTGCAAGCGCGGGCGCGCTGACCACCGTCGACTTAATGTGTCGCCCATAAGCAGCCAGAAAGGCGCTTGAGGCACGGGCCGTCGCCCGGAGAAGCAGCGGTCCCGCACGGGAGGTCGTCAGATGGCGGTAACTGGTCCGGCAGGCGGCGAGGCGTCCCGGCGTCGCGTGCTGATGTGGGGCGCGGCGCTGGCGGCGGCGCCCGCCGTGGCCGGTTGCGGGAGCCCGGATGGCGCACCGGGACCCGTCGCGCGGAATCGGGTGCGTACGTATTACATCGCGGCGGACACAGTGACCTGGAACTATGTCCCGCAGGGGCGGAACCTGATCTCAGGGGCGGCGTTCACCAGCAAGGAGCACCGGTGGACCGTCGCCGGACCCGGCCGGCTGGGTCCTCGGTATGAGAAGGCGCAGTACCGGCAGTACACCGACGGCTCCTTCACGACGCTGGTCAAGCGGCCGGTGCGGGAGGCGCACCTGGGTATTCTCGGGCCGGTGATCCGGGCCGAGGTTGGTGACACGATCCGCGTGGTGTTCCGGAACAACGCCATCTTTCCGGTGTCGGTGCACCCGCACGGTGTGTTCTACACCAAGGCCAACGAAGGCACTCCGGGCGACGACGGTACCTCCGGCGCCGACAAGGCCGACGACGCCATCGCCCCGGGCAAGACCTACACGTATACGTGGCAGGTGCCCGAGCGGTCGGGGCCGGGACCCGACGATCCCTCCTCGCTGGTGTGGCTCTACCACGACCACGCCGTGGACATGGGCGTCCCCGGCACCCAGGCCGGTCTGGTCGGCCCGCTCGTGATCACCCGGCGAGGCGCCGCCAGAGCGGACGGCGGCCCGGCCGATGTGGACCACGAGTTCTTCACCTTCTTCACCCTGTTCAACGAGAACGACAGTCCCTATTTCCGCCGCAATGTCGCACGCTTCGCTCCCGGCCAGCACCCCGACCCGAACGACGCGGTCTTCCAGGACAGCAACGTCAAGTCCTCTGTCAACGGCTTCCTTTGGGGCAACGGGCCCGCCGGGACGGACAACACCCACACCGCCATGACCATGGCCAAGGGCGACCGGGTGCGCTGGTACGCGTTCGCCATGGGCAGCGAACAGGACCAGCACACTCCGCACTGGCACGGCAACACCGTGCAGGTCGCCAAACAGCGCACCGATGTCATCAATCTGCTGCCCGCGACCATGGTCACCGCGGACATGCGGCCCGACAACCGTGGCATCTGGCTGTACCACTGCCATGTCGACGACCATATGGACGAAGGCATGATCACGCGCTATCAGGTCCGCTGACCCGGCACGCCCCCGAGGAGCGCGCTTGCCGCGGGCCGCCGGTGGTCCCGGGAGCGTGCGTTCTGGAAACCACGGGTCGGCGCCGCTGTCAACGCCGTACGGGCTTTTCAACTACACGGTTGGTCGGAGCATCTGGCCAGGTGGGGCTCAGTGACTATCTGGTTAGTCCGAAAAGGGAGAGCCCTGCGTCAATTGTCAACTACCCGGTTAGCTAGGTAGTGTGGTGTCATGGCAGGGAACGCGCAGGCAACACGGGAGAGACTCATCAAGGCCGCGACGCAGGAGTTCGCGGCCCATGGCATCGCCGGTGGGCGGGTGGAGCGCATCGCCAATGCGGCCCGGTCCAACAAGGCCCAGATCTACCACTATTTCGGAAGCAAGGAGGCGCTCTTCGACGCCGTCTTCGAGGCGCTTGTCGTCAAAGCCACCCAGGAGATCCTCATGGACCCCGGCGACCTGCCCGGATACGCGGGCCGGCTCTTCGACGGCTACGAGGAACTGCCGGAAGTCTCCCGGCTGGCGGCCTGGTACCGGCTGGAGCGCGCCGAGCGGCATCAGCCCATCCAGTCCATCATCAGCTCAAGCCTCGACAAGATCGACGCCATCGAGAGGGCACAGAAGAGCGGTCTTGTCCCCGACCGCTTCACCGCGACGGAGCTGCTCACGTTGGTGCTCACCCTCGCCGCGACCTGGACGGCGCAGACGCCCGAATATCACTACGTGGCCGGGAAGGGCAGCAGAGACCAACGCCGCAAGCTCGTCACCGACTCCGTCGCCGCACTTCTCGCCGCGCCGCCGGGCCCGCGATCCTCCGAAGGCCGCGGCCTCGACCGGCCGTCCGGCGAGGCGGTCGGCATCGGATGGTCCCGGCCCGTACCGGAGGGCGGTACGACAGTGGGCCGTACGGCTTCGGACGCGTGATCGCGGGCGAGTGAGACCCGGCCGTTCGTTCCAGGAGATCGTCCGGGTCCGTGTCGCCTTCACTCTCGCCGGTGTCAATGACATCGGCTTTTCCCGCCGGGATCTGAGTTTCGGTATCCCGGCTTCCGGCAGCGAACGCGGTCAGTGATCCTCGGTGCCGTCCTGCGTCAACAGAGCCTTCACCGCGTCGGTGAGTACGCGGCGGCGATGACTGCGAGAGGTCCGCGCGAACTGCCCCTGAAGCTCAGGAAACACGAAGGCCCAGAGAAACGAGAGATGAAGCACCAGGTTCAGCAGATCAGCGGGCCGGTAGCTCGACGGGAGCGTACCTGCCTCCTGAGCTCGGCGGATCTGATCGAGCTCGTCCCGAATGGTGTCCGACAGCACGTCGATCTGGTTGGGGCCAAGGGTCCGTTCCAGGCGGTACCACGTGGCGAGCCTGGCGATGCGCGGACTGTCCTCGTAGCAGTCGAAGAGCCGGCCGGCGTATCCCGGCAGATCATCGACGTCGATGGGGATCTTGCCCGCGGTCTCGGACACAACCGAGGTCATAACGGCGTCGAAGAGACGTTCCTTGCTGCCGAAATAATGATAGATCTGCGCCTTGTTGCTGCGTGAAGCCGCGGCAATCCTGTCGACACGCGCCCCGGCGATGCCATACGCCGAGAACTCTTCGGCCGCTGCTTCGACAAGTCGCCGCTTCGTGGCTTGCGCGTCTCGAATCATTTCGCAAGCATAGCCGACTAACTAGATAGATGAGACGCGGCCGACGACCGGAGTGCGGGTCCGGGAGGGTCGCGGTGAGGTCGGGTTTCGGTCCGCTGTCGCGCATGGCTGGTCGGGCCGTGTCGACTGGATCCAGTCGACAGGATTCAGCTACAGGATCCAGTCGACTGCATGGAACGCCTATAAGTGGGTAAGTCGGGCAAATGAATATTCAACGTTTGTGCGCGGAGCGCCTCCTGGAGCACCCACTCGGGCGTGGGCTGGTGGCGATTCCGATCACGCTCATCGTGGTGATCACCATTGTGGACATACACATGCCGGTGGACATCCATCTCGGGCCGCTGCTGGTGGTCGCGCCCGCACTCACCGTCTCCTTCGCGGGCCCGCGCCTCACCTCTCTGATCGGGGCACTGGCGGTGTCGGCCGAGATACTGATCGCCGGGCTCCACGGCGGTCTGAACACGACCAATCACATCGCGCAGATCATCGCGCTGACCATTCTCTCCACTGTGGTGACCTTGGTCTGTCTGGTGCGGGAACAACGTGGCCAGGAGCTGAGCCGGGTGCGTTCGGTCGCTGAGACGGCGCAGCGGGTGCTGCTGCGCCCGCCGCCCCGGCGGGTGGGGCCGCTGTGCGTGGCCTGGCTCTATCTGGCTGCCGAGGACGAGGCCCAGATCGGTGGTGATCTGTTCGGGGTCGCCCGCATCGCGCACGGCAGCCGGGCGATCATCGGCGATGTACGGGGCAAGGGCCTGGACGCCATCGGCGAGGCGTCGGTGGTGCTGGGCGCCTTTCGCGAGGGCGCTCACCGGTGCGCCACCCTGCCCGCGCTGGTGACGGCCCTCGAAGAGAGTGTCAGCCGGAGCATCGAGGAGGTCGCCGAGATCGAGCACGATCACGGCGAGCACTTCATCACCGCACTCACGCTCGACATCCCGGACCACGACTCACGGGCCGAGATGGTCAACTGCGGTCATCCACCGCCACTGCTGTTGCATGGACACGATGTCCAGGTTCTGCATTCCCACTCGCCGGCGCCGCCGCTGGGCGTGTGCGAACCGTTTGAAACGACTCACCGCACCGACGCGTTCACCTTTGAGGCCGGCGACGCCCTGCTGCTCTACACCGACGGGGTCGTCGAGGCCCGTTCTCCGGCCGGAGTCTTCTATCCGCTCGCGGAACGGCTCGCCTCCTTCCCGATGTGCGGCCCCGAAGCCCTGTTGCGCCATATCCACGAGGATCTGCTCGCTCACACCGGCAAGCACCTCGCCGACGACGCCGCTCTGCTGGTCATCGAACGTGCTCCGTCCCGGCTGCACCTCCACGGTCCGCACATCCCGGTACACCACCAGAAGGAAAACCAGCGGGTCAACGGCAGCGGACTCTGACCGACCGACGTCCGGCGCCGTACGTACGGATCAGTGGCGGACGTCATCCGCGATACGGCCGGTGCCTGACCGCGCCACGGTGTTCGAAAAGATGGCCACCCACGCCCGCCAGGACCAGAGCCGCCGCGATGAGCAGACCATTCGGCAGCATCATGCCCGTGACCAGAAGCGCGACCGCCATGGACATGACGATCCAGGCCGGCCCGTGCCGGTTTCCGCGCGGCCGAGGCGGGCGCCGGGAATCCGAAGCACGGGCGTATCGCGCGTCGTCCGGCTTCATCCGCTCTTCGAGTCCGGCCAAGGACTTGTCGTTGCCGTCGGTCATCTTCCCTCCCAGGATCAGGCTGGATCGTGACGTCTCCACCCTCTCCCGGTCCCGGTGCGCCCGGTATCGGCACTGACACCCATTTCTCGCGGTGGCGCACCCGTGGGCGACCGCCGGGCATGGGTGTGGGCACCGATGGGTCTCGGCGCACCGCCGAGCCGGACCGACGCCGGTCCACCGGCACCCCGACGGGGCACCTGCGCCGTTCTTCCGGCCACACCGGCCATAGTGGGTGGTGAGGCGCACTGAAGGGAGGCGGCGCGGTGTCCTTGTTCTGGCGGCTCTTCCTGCTGAACGCACTCGTGCTGATCGTGGCCACCGCGCTGCTGCTGGGCCCTGTCACCGTCTCCACCCCTGTCCTGCTCACCGAGGTCGCCGTCCTCGTCGCCGGACTGGCCGCCATGCTGGTCGCGGACGCCGTCCTGCTCCGGATCGCACTCGCCCCGCTGCAACGGCTCACCCGCGCCATGACTACCACCGATCTGCTGCGTCCCGGGCCACGCCCCGAGGCCGGCGGCCAGCGCGAGATCGCCGAACTGATCACCACCTTCAACACCATGCTCGACCGCCTGGAAGCCGAGCGCGCCACCAGTGCCGCCCGTGCTCTGGCCGCCCAGGAAGCCGAACGCCGTCGTATCGCCCAGGAACTCCACGACGAGATCGGCCAGACCCTCACCGCCGTACTGCTCGAACTCAAACGCGTCGCCGACCACGCTTTGCCCCCTGTCGGCGACGAACTCCGGCAGGCCCAGGAGACCACGCGTGCCAGCCTGGACGAGATCCGCCGCATCGCGCGCCGGCTGCGTCCCGGCGTCCTGGAAGAACTCGGCCTGGCCAGCGCCCTCAAAGCGCTCACCACCGAGATCTCCGCCCCCGGACTCACCGTGCACCGGCACATCGCCGGAGACCTGCCGCCGATGGGTCAGGACACCGAACTCGTTGTCTATCGCGTGGCCCAGGAGAGCCTCACCAACACAGCGCGCCACTCCGGCGCCCGCCGCGCCGACCTCACACTCCACCGCACCGCGACCGGAGTGGAACTGCGCGTCCGCGACGACGGCCATGGCCTCGGCCGCGCCGCCGAAGGCTCCGGGATTCGCGGCATGCGCGAACGCGCCCTGCTCATCGGCGCCGATCTGACCCTCGGCCCCGGCGCTCACGGCGGCACGGAAGTGCGCCTGACCGTACCCATCGGTGAAGGGAGAACCTGACCATGTCCCGGGCGACACCCACCCGCATCCTGCTCGCCGACGACCACGCCCTGGTCCGCCGTGGTGTCCGTCTCATCCTCGACAACGAACCCGACCTGACCGTCGTCGCCGAAGCCGGCGACGGGGCCGAAGCGATCGACCAGGCCCGCGCCCACCATCCCGATCTGGCCATCCTTGATATCGCCATGCCCCGCCTGACCGGCCTCCAGGCGGCCCGCGAGCTCTCCCGCGTCCAGCCAGGCCTGCGCATCCTCATGCTGACCATGTACGACAACGAGCAGTTCTTCTTCGAAGCTCTCAGCGTCGGAGCCTCCGGCTACGTCCTCAAATCCGTCGCCGACCGCGACCTCATCGAAGCCTGCCGCGCGACCATGCGGGGCGAACCCTTCCTCTATCCCGGCGCTGTCAACGCCCTCATCCGCAAATACCTCGACCGCACCCGGCAGGGCGGCGCCGTCCCCGCCAAGGCCATCACCGACCGCGAGGAAGAGATCCTCAAACTCGTCGCCGAAGGCCACAGCTCACAGGAGATCGCCGACATCCTCGTCATCAGCGTCAAAACCGTCGAACGCCATCGCGCCAACCTGCTCCAGAAGCTCGATCTCAAGGACCGGTTGGAACTCACCCGCTACGCCATCCGCGTCGGCCTGATCGAAGCCTGAGGCCTGTCCCGTCCACGGCGGGAGCGGGCACGCAGGCAGCGGCGGGCCCGGGCCCGCCAGTGGCAGACCCGGGCCGCCGACGCCGACGCGAGCGGCGCGTCAGCTCCCGGAAAGCCGCCAGCCGCGCGCACCGGCCAGACGCGACGCCGCTTCCGGCCCCCAGGATCCCGGCGCGTAGGGAAGTGGTTCGGGACGGTCGCGCAGTACGGGATCGCACACCTGCCAGAGGCGTTCGATCTCATTCGCTCCGGTGAAGAGCGTCTGGTCTCCGTGCATGGCGTCCAGCAGCAGCTTCTCGTACGCCTCCAGCGGCTGCACGCCCGGGAACGCCTGGTCGAACCGGAGATCCATTCGCGCGTCGCAGACGACCAGATCGGGTCCGGGCCTCTTGGCCCGCAGCGCCACGGACACCTCGGGCTCGTCGGTGAGTTCCAGGATGAGCTCATTGGGCCCCTGATGCCGGCACGCGGTCGAGTCGAACAACGCCAGCGGCGGATCGCGGAACCCGATGGTCACCACCCGGCGGTTCTCCGCCATCGACTTGCCCGTACGCAGCAGGAACGGCACGCCCTGCCAGCGCCAGTTGTCCACCCAGGCGCGGACGGCGACGAAGGTCTCCACCGTCGAGTGCGGGTCGACGCCCTCCTCTTCGCGATAACCCTCGTACTGCCCGAAGACGACCTCGTCCGGGTCGAAAGGGCGCAGGGACTGATAGAGCTTGTACTTCTCGGCCCGCAGTTCCTGCGCGCCGATACGCACCGGCGGCTCCAGCGCGATGAAACCGAGGATCTGGCACAGATGGGTGGACACCATGTCACGGAGGGTTCCTGTGCCCTCCATGAACGCGGCGCGGCCCTCGATACCGATGCGCTCCGGCACATCGATCTGCACATACGCGATGTGGTTGCGGTTCCATGCCGGCTCGAACAGGCCGTTGGCGAAGCGAAGCACCAGGATGTTCTGCGCCGGCTCTTTGCCGAGGAAGTGGTCGATGCGGAAGACGCGCTCCTCCGGTACCACCTCGTGGATGGCGGCGTTCAGAGCGCACGCACTCGCCTCGTCCGTGCCGAAAGGCTTCTCCATGATGAGGGAGGCGTCTTCGGCGATGCCTGTGGCGCCGAGCATCTGGATCATGGGCTTCATGGTGCTGGGCGGGACGGACAGATAGATCAGAGTCTGCGCTGATTTCCCGGCCTCCCGCTGGGCCCGCCGCACGGCCGCCGCCAGCTTCTCACCGTTCTCGGCGGACGACGTCTGGAAGCTGATGTGGCCGGCGAATTCGGCCCAGGACTCCTCGTCGAACGCCTCCGCGGCGTACTTGCGTACGGCCTCGGCCAATCGACCGCGGAATTCCTCGTCCGTACCCGGAGAGTGCCGGCCCGAGCCGATGATCGTGAAGTGCGCGGGCAGCATTCCCGCACGGAAAAGACGGTAGAGGCCGGGAAAGAGCTTGCGGCGGGACAGGTCACCGGTCGCGCCGAACAGGACGAGGATCCGCGGTGCCGATGGCGCTGCCGGAGTCCGGTCGGCAGAGGTCATGGTGCATCTACTCACTCTCGGGAGGTGGCCGAGGTCCAGCGTGTGCACGAAGGCGGGCAATACCAAGAGGACGCACCGATGGGCACCCGTGCTTTCTGGACCGGGGCCTCAGGCCGGCAGCGCGAGCCCGGTGCGTGCGAACAGCCGGTCCCGTGAGGCCGCCGCGTCGGTGAAGACGGCTTCTCCACGCTTGAGCACGCCGTTCTCCTTGAGGACCTGGCCCGCGACGACGACCAGTTCGACGTTTCCGGCGTGACCCGCCGCGACGATCCACGCGGCGACGTCCGTCGCGTCGCGGGCAGCAGGTTCGCGCGGTCCATGCGGATCATGATGATGTCGGCCTCCTTGCCCGGGGTCAGGCTGCCGGTGCGGTCGTCGATACCGCAGGCACGGGCACCCTCGATGGTGGCGAAGGCGAGGAGGCCGGCCGCGTCGAAGGCCGGCAGGCCGGGCGCCCGGTCCATGGGGCCCGCCGCTCCGGCCAGGACGAGCTGCTGACAGGCGAGGGCGGCGCGCATGACGCCGAACATGTCCCCGCTGACGATCGTCTCCGTGTCCACACCGAGGCTCGGGCGTACACCGGCGGCGAGGAGGCGGTTGGTGGCGGGCTGGCCCAGTCCGGGCATGAAGACCTCGGACGTCTCTACTGTGTGAGCGGCACCGTCGTCCGTCCGACGAGCAAGGAGCAGCAGGCTGTGAAGGTAGAAATCCAGCCGGACGTACGTGACATCGCCGCTCAGTTGGGGGCAGGCGCTCCCTACGCGCTGAAGGTCCTGGCCGGCCGACTGGCCGACGACCCTGACATGGGCCGGCCCTCGGGGCTGCCCAGCATTCTGACCGTGATGGTTGACGGCGCCATGTTCGAGGATTGCCCCGACCTGTCCGTCGGCTACATCCGCGAGTCGGACCGGATCGAGATTCGGTTTCTGAGAGCGGCTCCCTCCACCGAGCCCTCCACGGACGCGCACGACCAGCAGCAGGGCCGAGACCAGGACCAGCCGGCCGACCCTGTCATCGCCGCGATCACCGTACGGGAGGTCGCCGATGCCTGGCGGCGCATCACCGGCTGGCTGAAGCACAACGCCCCCGACTCCTACGCCGTACTCCGCCCCGGCGCGGGCCCCACCGCCATCGCTGCCCTGGAAGGTGACCTTGGCATCCGGATACCCGTCGAGCTGCACGCCCTGTGGCTGCTGACCGCGGGCGACGACGGCGGCAATGGCTGGGGATGTCTTCCAGGCAATAGGGCTCTGATGACCCTGGACGCCGTGGCCGCCACCTACCGGCTGAAGATGGACTCCCAGGCCCACGAGGACACCTTCAACACCGACCGCCCCGAGCACGAGCGGATCACCTTGTGGAAGGCAACCCGGATTCCGGTTGTCGCTTTGGGCCCGGCTGACAGCACCTCGGGCCTGTACCTGGACGCCGAGACCGGTTACCTGGGCCGGTGGTCCCGCTACAACGAAGGCCCCGGTGAAGTACTCGACACCCTGGTCACCTATCTGGAAGAGGTTGCCGACATGCTCGAAGCCCCGGCCCTGGCCACGGGGGACAAGCCCGGGCTGATCGGTGGGGCGCTGGTGTGGCTCAGCAGTATCGACCCGGCACAGGAAGACCGGTGGCAGCCCTGGACCGGCTGACCACGCGACGGCAGATACGGCGCCTCGCGGCGTTGTCGGAACGCTCGAATACGTCCAGTGTGCGAACGCTCCTCCGCCGTGCGACGCACCGCATCTGACGCCGCGTGGTGGTCCACCAGGGACTACGGGACAGCCCTCAGGCCCGCAGGGCCAACGGCGTTGGCTGCACGGCGATTCACTGCGGCCGAAGCGCCGGTTCCGGCCCGACAAGGGGCCATGTCGGCGTCAACTTCGGGTTGGGTTCCTCGACTTCAGCAGTGAATCGCCGGGCACGAAGAGCAGTTCCAGCGGCGCTGACCAGTCTCAGCGGAACGCGGCGACATTGCGGGCGGCCCAGTCGGCGAAGGGGCGCGGGGCGTGGCCGAGGACCCGCTGGACGTCCGGGCTGACGCGCAGCTCG
Source organism: Streptomyces sp. AK02-01A (assembly GCF_033795305.1). Lineage (NCBI taxonomy): Bacteria > Bacillati > Actinomycetota > Actinomycetes > Kitasatosporales > Streptomycetaceae > Streptomyces > Streptomyces sp. AK02-01A. Next base: position 33,507 of record NZ_JARBAE010000029.1, on the reverse strand, counting down.
GCCGGGCTCGGGGAACCAAGGATTTCCAGAGTGTCGTCGGCGAGCTCCGCCGGCATGCTCTGGGCCATGGCGGCCTTGGCCTCGTCGCGGGTGAGCTCGTGGAACCTCACCGGCGAGCCCAGCGCGGCGGCGATGGCCTCCGCCTGCTGGCGCGGAGTGATCACCTCCGGGCCGGTCAGTTCGTAGACGCCGCCGGTGTGCCGGTCATCCAGCAGGCAGGCTGCCGCGACCGCGGCGATGTCCGCCGGGTCGATGATCGGCACACCGACGTCGCCGAAGGGCGCGGCGACGACCTGTTGTGTGCGGACGGACTCGGCCCACCACAGAGCGTTGGAGGCAAAACCGCCCGGCCGCAGGATGGCCCACTCCAGGCCGGACTCCCGCAGGATGTCCTCCAGCGCGCGCATCGCGATCCGCGTCGGGCCGAAGGGCCTGGTCACCACGCCCAGCGTGGAGAGCAGGACGACCCGGCGGACCCCGCTGACCGCAGCTTCGCTGATGATGTCGGCAGGGCTGGCTCCAGCGGCGTGCAGGTCGCCGGACAGCAGCAGGAACAACGCCTTCGCCCCGGCCAGCGCAGGCCTGAGGCCGGCCGGCTTGGCCAGGTCGGCCGTCACATGGCGGACGCCGTTCGGTACCGCCGCCGTGTGCCGTGACACGGCCGTCACCTGCTGGCCCGCCTCGGCCAGTGCCTGCGTCAACGGCCGGCCGATATTCCCGGTAGCCCCGGTCACCACGATCATGATCAGCTCCTTGTCGGATGTCCTCTGTTGTGGCCTTCACGCTAAGAGCGGGGCTAACTTTTGGTAAGGATATACCTTGAGGTAAGCTCATTACATGATGGGAAGCGTGCAGCACAGAGAGGGTGAGGACGGGAAGCGGTATGACGTGTTTCACACCGACTGCCCCGCGCGCGATGTGGTCGACCATGTGACCAGCAGGTGGGGCATCTGGGTATTGATCTCGTTGCGGAGCGGTAGCCTCCGGTTCTACGAGCTGCGCGAGAGCATCCAGGGCATCAGCGAGAAGATGCTCGCCCAGACCCTGCGCGCGCTGGTCCAGGACGGTCTGGTCTGGCGGGAGGTCGAGCCGACGGCGCCGCCCCAGGTCACCTACGGGCTGACCGAGTTCGGCCGGGACGTCGGCGAGCCGCTGACGGAGCTGTTCGACCGGATCACACTGCGGCTGTCGCCGCGCAACGCGGAATAGCGCGGTACTGGCTGGTGCACATCCGCGACGCGATGGACGACCCGCTGAGCCAGATCTTCACGGTCCGGTCGGCCCCGTGATCCTGGCTGCCGGGCCCCGGTCCGGCTTTCGAACCCTCAGTCGCCACTCTGCTCGTTCGAGCGTCCGTACTCTGTGGGAGTTTGGCCGTATTGCTTCTTGAAGGCCCGGATGAAATGGCTGCTGTCGGAGAACTGCCAGTAAGCAGCGAGTTCCGAGATGCTCAGTCGGCCGGACGGCGGGGTGAGTGCGAGCCGAGCCTCTTCCAGTCGACGGCGGCGCACGTAGGACATGACCGACTCGCCTGCCGTGGCGAAGGCCCGCTGCAGGGTGCGCACCGAGACGTGCAGTTCGCGGGCCAGCATCGCGGGGGACAGCTCGGGATCTGCGAGACGGTTGTCCGCGAGGCTTTTCGCGGCCCCGGCGAGGGCCGGTGCGATCCGGGGTTCCACGTCGTCGAGGCGGTTTCTCGCCACTGCCTTGGTCAGTTCGATCAGCGTGGCGTGGGCGGCGCGCACGCCGGCCGGGCCGAGTTCGCTCATCGTCGAGTGGACCATGTTCGCGTGGGCGACCAGCAGTCGTACCTCGGCCGAGTCCGCGGGGCCCGCGACACTCCGGGCACCGATCAAGGGCCTGAGCAAGTCGGCGGGCAGAACGACGATCTTTCCTTCAGTGTGTGGTGCCGTCCTGAAGTCCGACGGCCGCCCGACATGCCGGAGCAGGAAGCTCCCAGCCGCCACCGTGTGCCGGCCGTGCTCCCGGGTGTCGTCCAGGGTCCACCCACCACGTGCCATCACCCAGATTCTTATCTGGTCCTCAACTTCTGTTACGGCGCCCGAAGTTCCGATCGGGGACACACTGAGCACGTCGGTGATCGCCGCATCGTGAACCCTGGTAGCGCGCGTTTTGACCCGGAAGTCGCCCTTTGTGGTCGTGGTGAAGGCCGGTAGCCGGAACCCGTCGCCGATCTGCGTCTCCCATTCCCGTCTGAAGATGTCGAATGCTTCAGGCGGGGCGTCCGGTGGCATGGTGTTGAGGGAGAATCCTCCACGGGACTCATCGGTCCGGCGTCCGTCGTTGTCCATGGTCAGTCGATCTGCTCAGTGTCCTTGCCTTCGGCCTCATGCTATCGCGTGACGTTTTTCTTCCATTCCCGTGTCGCTGTGGTCCACGTCCGCGTAGCCGTGCCCTGCCTAGGCTTCGCAGAGTCCAGATGTATCTGGGCCTTTGAACCCGACGTACAGGAAGAAAACCGTGGACCAATTCGAATCCCGCCGCGTGGCAGTCATCACGGGTGCCGGAAGTGGCATCGGGGCGGCCACCGCACAACGATTCGCTGCCGATGGGTACATCGTGGCGCTGGTGGGGCGTACTCCGGAGGCGCTCCAGAACACCATAAAGGAGTGCCCTGAAGACGCCGACGTGTATGCATGGGCTGCCGATGTCTCGGACATGGCCGCCATCACCGCGGTCATCGACGACGTGGCCGAGCGGTTCGGAAGCGTGGATGTACTGGTCAACAACGCGGGCTTCGCGATACCGGGCGCGGTCGACCAAGTGGACCCGGAGAGCTACCAGGCCATGATGCGTACCAATGTCGACGGTGTCTTCTTCGCCTCCAGGGCGGCGCTGCCCCACCTGCGGGTGGTGCATGGATGCATCGTTAATGTCGGTGCGGTCAGTGCGCTCGGAGGGGACTGGGGGCAGGCCGCCTACAACATGACCAAGGGGGCGGTGAAGAATCTCACCGATGTGATGGCGCTCGATCACGGCCATGAGATCAGAGTCAATGCCGTCCATCCCGGCGTGACGCTCACGAAGCAGTACTACCGCGACGCACTGGCTGAGGGGACTCCACTGCGTAAGCGTTTCGTCGATCGCGTACCGATGGGCCGACCCGCTGAGCCGGAGGAGGTAGCAGCCGTCATCGCGTTCCTTGCCGGTCCCGACGCCAGCTATCTCAATGGCGTGCACATACCCGTCGACGGAGGCCTGACCGCGTCAAACGGCCAGATCAACCTGTACAGAAGTGATAACTGACGTCATGTCAGGTCGCGGCGAGTGAGAGAACCACTTCGCCCATCGCGAGGGCCGGCCGCCGGACTGGGACGCCGGCACCGCCCGGCTTCTGCCCCGCCTGCTGCGCGGCCGTACCCGCAGGCCGGTGTTGGTCACCCACCGCCGCCCCGGCCCGGTGAAGGTCGTCAGCCCGCGCGATGTGTGTCCAGGCACCGGGCGGGCCCGCCTCTCCTACGGGCAGGCCCGCGCGCTGCTGGACGAGCACACTGCCGTGCGCGGGCCTGCCCGGAACCGGCTGGGACCTGCATGAGTACTGCCATTCCGCCCTGACCCACCTCGGTGAGCAAGGCACCTTGCTGCTGATGCTGATGGCGAAGCCAAGGCGCAAGAAGCCGGAGAACCTCCGCCGCTGCTTCCAGCCGTCCTCCGAGGCAATCGCGGAGCTGACCAGCCTGCTCGCCCCAGGCGATGTGCGCGACCCATACGGGCCGAGGCGGCGCGGCCCGCCTCCGGCCCGGCCCAGGTCGCGCCGCCTGCTCGGCCGACGGCGGCAGAGTTGTGCGGGTGTCGGATGATCTTGTGGCTGATGGCCTGTGGGCCAACCTGGGGGAAGCTACCCGACGTGGGACTCGTTGTAGGGTGTGGAAACAGCCCTTGACCTGCAAAAACGCAGGCAGGGAGCCTACCTGTGGGAGTGCCCCGATGTTGCGCACCATGTTCAAGTCCAAGATCCACCGCGCCACCGTGACCGAGGCGGACCTTCATTACGTCGGCTCCGTCACCGTGGACGCCGCGCTGATGGAAGCCGCCGACCTGCTCCCCGGTGAGCTGGTGCACATCGTCGACATCGACAACGGCGCCCGCCTGGAGACGTATGTCATCGAGGGCGAACGCGGCTCCGGCGTCATCGGCATCAACGGCGCCGCCGCGCATCTCGTGCATCCCGGCGATCTGGTGATCCTCATCAGCTATGCCCAGGTGGACGACGCCGAGGCGCGGGCCCTCGTCCCGAAGATCGTGCATGTCGGCGCGGACAACCGCATCGTCGCGCTCGGCACCGACACGTCCGCGCCCGTGCCGGGAAGCCGTACCGTACGCGGCCCGCACATCGTCGCGAGCGGTGAGCCGCGCGGGAGTGTCTGACGGCTGACCTCCGTGTGCCTTCGCTGTCAACGGTCGCGGCAGCGCGATTACCGATCAGTGGGTCAGCCGTTACCGGCCGGAGTTAGCGTCCCTGAGTCCTGAGGGACACACGCGTCCACCAGTGGCGGACGGCGGGGGTCGGATACGAGCGGTGACGGACATTGAGGAGGCACCCCGCCATGACGGGTAAGAAGTGGCGACGGGCCGTGGTGTTGGGCGGAAGTGTCGCGGGTCTGCTGGCGTCCCGGGCGCTGTCGGAGACCTACGACGAGGTCGTCGTGGTGGACCGCGACGAGCTGACCGATCTCTCCGAGAACCGGCGGGGAGTACCGCAGGGACGCCATGTGCACGGAATACTGGCCCGGGGCCAGCAGATCATCGAGGAGTACTTTCCCGGTATCACCGAAGAGTTGGAAGCGGCCGGCGCCGTCACTGGTGACGTGGCCGGCGATGTCCGCTGGATCATGGACGGCGTGCCGATGAGCAAGGGCCACTCCGGCCTGCTCGCGGTGTCCGTCTCCCGGCCCACGCTGGAGGCGCGCATCCGGCACCGTGTGCGCGCGCTGGTGAACGTCTCATTCCTCGACCGCAGCGAGGTCGTCGGACTGCGATTCGCGCCCGGCACACACCAGGTGACAGGCGTACGGACGGTGGACCGCGACAAGCGTGGCGGCGCGTCCGACGTCGACGCCGATCTGGTGGTCGACACCATGGGACGCGGCTCGCACGTGCCCCGGTGGCTGACGGACCACGGCTGGCCGGGCGTCCAGGAGGACCGGACCCGGGTCGGTCTCACCTATACGACTCGCCATTACCGGGCCGGGCCCGAGCCGTCGCCCGGAGACCTGTCCGTCGATGTCGTCGCCACCCCGGACAACCCTCGCGGAGCGATATGCGCGCGCATCGACGGCGGGCGTCAGGTCGTGACCGCGTACGGAATCCTCGGCGACGTACCGCCCACCGACCCGGAGGGCTTCCTCGACTTCCTCAAGTCGCTCTCCTCGCCGGAGATCTACGAGGCGATGGTCGACGGAGAGCCGCTGGACGCTCCGGTGTCCTACCGGTTTCCCGCCAGTCTGCGCCGCCGCTACGAGCGGATGGAACGCTTCCCGTCCGGGCTGCTCGCGATGGGAGACGCGGTGTGCAGCTTCAACCCGACGTACGGACAGGGGATGACGGTCGCCGCGCTCGGCTCGCTCGTGCTGCGCAGACACGCGGCGGGCGACGGCGCGCCCGATCCGGCCGCCTACTTCGGCGACCTGGCCCGCGAGGCGGTGGACGAGGCCTGGCGCCAGGCGCTCAGCAACGATCTGGGCTTTCCCGGCGTCGAAGGGCTCAGGACACCGGAGATCCTCGCGGACCAGGAATACATCGGACGGGTCCTGGAGGCGGCGCAGCGGGACGGCGCGGTCGCGGCGGCCTACGCGCGTGTCATCGGTCTCGTCGACCCGCCCGAGGCGTTGCGCGCTCCGAGAGTGCGTGCGGCGCTGGGTCCCGCCTGACCCGGCGGACTTGGCTCCCCACGGCCGGCACCCCACCTCCCACGGACAGGCAGCCCTGATGCGGATCACCTTGAGCGAGCTGACCTTCGACGTCGATGTGGCGGGACCGGAGGACGGTGATCCGATACTTCTGCTCCACGGCTTCCCGCACAACCGCCAGTCCTGGAGCGACATCGCACCGGTCCTGCACCGGGCCGGGCTGCGCACCATCGCTCCCGACCAGCGCGGCTACTCGCCCGGTGCCCGTCCGGAACCGACGGCGGCCTACGCGCTGCCGGAGCTGGCGGGCGACGCCCTGGGCATCCTGGACGCGCTCGGCATCACCTCCGCCCATGTCGCCGGCCATGACTGGGGCGCGGTCGTCGGCTGGTATCTGGCGGCCCGCACTCCGGAACGGGTGCGGAGCCTGACAGCGGCGGCCTTCCCGCACCTCGACGCCTACCAGCACGCGCTACGGGTGGACCCGGAGCAGCGGGACAACTCCGGGTACATCGAGACGCTCAGCGCCGAGGACGCGGCCGAGTCCTTCCTCGCCAACGGCGCGGCGGGACTCGACGGTTGGTTCCGGCAGGGCGGCGAGGGCGTGCTGAGCGAAGAGCAGATACAGCGTTACGTCCGCACCCACACCAGCCCCGGCACACTGCGGGCCGCGCTCCAGTGGTACCGGGTGGGCACACTGCGGGACGACAACGGTCCGATCGGGCCCGTCGCCGTGCCCACCACACACATCTGGAGTGAAGACGACCCGTCGGTCAGCCGTTTCGCCGCGGAGCACACCGCGGACCATGTGACGGGCGAATACCGCTTCGTGCGCCTGCGCGGTGTCTCGCACTGGCAGCCGCAGCAGGTCCCGGAGACGATCGCGGCGGAGATCCTGCACCGGGCCGGCCGCGGCTGAGCGATTCCCGGCCGTCAGTCGTCCCATGCCCCGGCGGCCGCGGCCCTCTTGGCGAACTCGGCGAAGTCCCTCGGGGCCCGGCCGAGTATCCGCTGGACGCCGTCGGAGAGATGAGCGTCCTCGCCGTCCCGTATCCAGCCGAACAGCTCCGCGATGAAGCGGGCCTGACCCGGCGGCACGCCGTCCGCGGTCAATCCCGCCACGTACTCCTCCTCGGAGACCGGTACGTAACGGATCGCGCGGCCGGTCGCCTCGGCGATCGTGTCCACGGCCTCACCCATACTCAGCGCGCGTGGCCCGGACAGCTCGTAGACGCTGCCCTCGTGTCCCTCACGGGTGAGGACCGCGGCCGCGACCGCGGCGATGTCCTCGGCGTCGATGAACGGCTCCAGTCCGTCGCCGCTCGGCAGCCGCAGCTCCCCGGAGCGTACCGGCGCGCGCAGTGTGTCGTCCTCGGTGAAGCCCTGCATGAACCAGGTCGGCCGGAGGATCGTCCAGGCGCCGCCGGAGTCTTTCAGCGCGTTCTCCGTGGCCAGCAGCTCCGGATCACCGGAGCTCGCCCAGCCGCGCGCGGAGAGCAGGACCAGCCGCTCCACACCTCGCTCGACGGCGAACGGTGCGAAGGCCCGCATCCGTTCGGCGGCGTGTTCGTTCTGCGCGTCCACCAGATACGCGCGGCGCGCGCCGGACACCGCGGCCTCCCAGGTGGACTCGTCGAACCAGTCGAACCTGGCCGGTGTGGAGCGGGCCGCGACCCTGACGTCCGCACCGAGCCGCCGCAGCTCGGTCACCACATGCCGGCCGGTCTTGCCGGTACCGCCGATGACCAGGACGAGACCGTGTTCGCTAGCGCGTTCCATGCCACCGAGTAGACCATGAACAACCCAGTGTCACAGAGGAGTTGGCCGAAAGCAGGCGCGCCTGTACGGCGTCGGCGCCGCGGCCCGGCGCCCGGGCGTCCGCCGCGCCACCGGGCCGGGCTCGCTTCAACGAGAGGCGCGCGGTGGGTCCGGCGCGAACCTCTCCTCCTCGTCCGCCGCGCTCTCGTGGTCCATCGCCGCCCCGGCCTCCAGCCCGGCGCGGAACGCCTCCTCGCCGAGCCTCTCGCGGATCCGTGCGGAGATCCGCTCCACATCTCCGCGCTCGGCCGGCGGCAGCGGCGCGCCCGAGCGCGCCCTGGTCTGTGCCGCGGTCCCCAGCAGTCGCGCCGCGCGAGTGTGCCGGCCGGCGAGCGAGTGCGCACCGGCGAGGCCCTCCAACGCGAGGGCGACGGCGCGTGAATCACCCGTCACCCGCGCGGTGGCCAGACAGTCCATGTGCAGGGACAGCGCGGCGTCGGCGTCGCCCCGCTGCTCGGCGACAAAGCCCAACTCGGCCAGCACCAGCGCGAGTCCGGTAAACGCGCCGCGGCTGCGGTTCCACTCGCGCCACGGCCGCAGATGCTCCTCGGCGGCGTCCAGCCGGCCCTGGCGACGGGCGCCCAGGGCGAGCCCCAGCTCCGCGAACTGCTCCACAGGCCGGTTGCCCTGGTCGACCGCCAGCCGCAGCGCCCGCTCATGGAGTTCGTCCGCCTCCGTCAGCCGCTCCGCCAGCAGCGCGATCCGGCCCAGCCCCGACAGCTTGCGGGACACCTCGGACCACAGCTCCAGAGATTCGGCGATCCGCAGCCCCTCACGGTGCAGCCCGGCCGCCTGTTCGTAGTCGGCGTTGATCTCCGCGAGGACGCTCAGCACCTCCGTTGCCTTCAACTGGCCCCAGGCGTCACCCAGGTTGATGAAGTGACCGCGCGCCTCCAGAGCGTTGCCGCGCATCGCCTCCAGATTGCCTCTGGCCATGGCGAGGGCCGCCCGGGTGCTCAGTGCGGCCGCCACGCCCCAGGCGTCGCGCAGTGCCCGGAAATCGGTCAGCGCGCTGTTCATCCGCTGCTCGCCGGCCGTCAGCGCGCCCAGGCTCCACTCGGCGAACCCGAGGAACCACTCCGCCCTGGCCCGGCCCACCGTCCGCTCCGGCCGGTCCACGCTCGGCGCTTCGACCTCCGAGCCGCTGTCGCCCAGGAGCATGCAGAGCCCCGTGTGCCAGGTCCTCGCCTCGGCCCGCTCGGCCGCCGGCGCCTCGCCCTCCGTACCGAGCGCGGTCGCCAGCGCCCGGCAGCCCTCACCGAGCCTGCCGCGCAGAAACCAGTACCAGGTGAGGGCATTGGCCAGCCGCAGCGCCCACTGCGCGGAGCCGGTACGCCGCGCCTCGTCCAGCGCCCGCTGGAAGTTGGCGGATTCCGCGTCCAGGAGTTGCAGCCAGCGGCGCTGGTCGCGGCCGTGCAGATGCGGCCGGGCGCGTTCGGCCAGTTCGGCGTAGTAACGCAGATGGCGACGGGCCAGTTCCGCGGTCTCGCCCATGCCCAGTGTCTTCCGCTGAGCGTAGGCCGCGACGGATTCCAGCAGCCGGTAGCGCGGCACCGGCGGGCCGTCCACCCTGATCACCAGAGAGCGGTCCACCAGCCGGGCCAGGATGTCCAGTACCTCGTCGCCGGAGACTCCGGTGTCGGCGCACAGATCCTCGACCGCCTCCAGCGTGCAGCCCTCGGCGTGTACGGCGAGTCCGCGCAGCAGCGACTGTTCTCGCGCGCTGAGTAAGCTCCAGCTCCAGTCGATTGTCGCCTGGAGCGTCTGCTGGCGCTGCGGAGCGCCACGGTATCCGCTGTTCAGTATCCGGAACCGGTCGTCGAGCCGGTCCAGCAGCTCCTGGACGCCGAGTGTCCGTACCCGGGTGGCCGCCAGCTCCAATGCCAGCGGCAGCCCGTCCAGCCGACGGCAGATGTCCGTCACCTTGGCCGCGGTCACGGCGTCGAGAGCGAAACTCGGGTCGACGGCCTTGGCACGTGCGGCGAACAACTGGACAGCGCTGGAACGTCGCAGCGCGGCCGTGTCACTGCCGGGCAGCGGCAGGCTGAGCGGCAGCACCGGCCACACCGTCTCGCCCGGTATGCGGAGTCCTTCCTGACTGGTCGTCATCAGCTTGATGTACGGCGCGGCTTCCAGCAGCGAGCTGACCAGCTCGGCCACCGCGTCGACCACATGCTCACAGTTGTCCAGGACCAGCAGAAGCCTGCGGGAGGCAAGCGCTCCGACCAGCCGTCGCACGGAGCCGCCCGGCGACTGCGCCGCGAAGGCCCCGGCGCCGGAGTCCTCGCGGATGCCGATCACCGCCATCACATGTTCGGCCAGCGGTCCCGGACCGGCGGGCCGCTCCGCACCGCCGAGTCCCGCCAGCTCCACCAGCCAGACACCGTCCGGGAATTCGCCGTCCAGCTCCCTGGCGGTGGCGGTGGCGAGCCGTGTCTTGCCGACCCCGCCGGGACCGGTGAGCGTGACCAGCCGGCGGTCTCGTACCAACTGCTGCACCGCGACGAGCGCCTCGTCCCGTCCGAGCAGGGAGTTCACTCCGGCGGGCAGATTGGTGCGGGGCCGGGTGCCGGGGATGGAGTGCGGCGTGCCTGCCGTGCCCTGCAGCCCGGGGTCCTGGCGGAGAATGGCCTGCTGGAGCGTTTCGATGGCGGGGCCGGGAGTCAGGCCAAGCTCCTGGTCGAGCAGCCGCCGCAACTCCGCGTAGCTGTCGAGCGCCTCCGAGGAACGCCCGACCCGGTACAGCGACCGCATCTGCACCACTCTGAGCCGTTCCCGCAGCGGATGAGCGGCCACCAGAGTGGTGAGTTCACCGATCAGCATGCTGTGCTCACCGAGTTCGAGACGGGCCTCGGCGTGCTCCTCCACGGCGGTGAGCCGCTCCTCCTCCAGACCGGCGACCGCGGCCTGGACGAACGGTTCGTCCGCGAAATCCGCGAAGGCCGGTCCGCGCCACAGCGCCAGAGCGTCCGTCAGCACGGTGGCCTTCGCGCGCGGGTCCTCGACGGTGCGGGCCTGCGCCACCAGTGTCCGGAACCGGTCCGCGTCCACCGACTTGCCCGGCGCCTTGAGCGCGTACCCGGGAGCCCGGTGCACGATCAGCTCCCGGCTGCCGGGCTCGGCCTCGTCCAGCGCGCGCCGTAACTGCGAGACCTTCGCCTGGAGGGAGCCAACGGGATTGGCGGGAAGCGTCGAGCCGCCCCACAGATCCTCGACGAGCCTGTCGGCAGGCACCACCTGTCCGTTGTGAGCGAGCAGATCGGCGAGCAGGGCCCGGACTTTCACCTCCGGCACACGCACCAACCTCTCTTTGGTGGCCCACACCTCCAGCGGTCCCAGCACCCCGAATTGCATGGGCCCAGCGTAACGCAGGCGCTCCACAGAGATAGGTGATATCGCAGGTCACGGCGGTTCCGGAGCCTTTGCCCGAGGTGCCCCGAAGCAGACCGGAAGGAAACCCGAAGTCATATGCCGCACAGTGATTCCGGCAGGGACGCAAGCAGGGCCAAGGGGATGGGGACTTGGATGGGCGACACCGACCGACTACGGCTGGTGATCATCATCGGCAGCGTCAGGAAGGGCCGGTTCGGGCCCGTCGCCGCGGAGTGGCTCGCTTCGCGGGCGCGCCTGCGTGATGATTTCGACATCGATGTCATCGATCTCGCCACCGCCTGGCTGCCGGATGTGATGTCCACCGAGCTCTCGGCCCGCAAACCGCAGGCGGTGCAGGACCTGGCGCCGTGGCTGGCCGCGGCGGACGCGTTCGTGGTGGTGACGCCCGAGTACAAGCAGAGCTTCCCGGCGTCGTTGAAGAGCGCCATCGACTGGTATGACGAGGAATGGCACGCCAAGCCGGTCGGATTTCTCTCGTACGGCGGAGCGTCGAGCGGGCTGTGCGCCGTCGCGCAGTTACGGCAGGTCTTCGCCGAGGCCCACGCCGTGACAGTCAGCGAAACCGTCAGCTTCCACCAGTACCAGGAGCGCTTCGACGCGCACGGCCGGCCCTTCGACATCGAGGCCGGTCACGAGGCCGCCCGCGCCATGCTCGACCGGCTCGGCTGGTGGGCCCGCGCGCTGCGCCAGGCGCGTGCGCTGGAGCCGTACGAACGCGTGACGAACCTGTGCCCAGGAGAGTGACTCGTGCGGGAAGGAGGGAGAGGCAACCATGGACAGTAAATGGTTCAGACGGTACGGCCGGACCGACCCCGGTGACTCCGCCCGTCCCAGGCTGATCTGTTTCCCGCACGCGGGCGGCGCGGCCAGTGCCTATGCCGGGCTGGCGCGTCTGCTGCCGCCGCACCTCGATGTGGTGGCCGTGCAGTATCCCGGCCGCCAGGACCGCAGGCGCGAGACACCGGCGGCGGGAATCACCGCGCTGGCCGGGAGCATCGCCGAGCGGCTGCGCGAAGAGACCGCCGGGCCGTACGCGTTCTTCGGACACAGCATGGGCGCGCTCGTCGCCTACGAGACCGCTCGCGCGCTCCAGCGGTGGGACGCGCCGGGCCCGGTCCGGCTCCTGCTCTCCGGCCGTGGCGTGCCGAGCGCGGCGCCGAATCCGCACGACCAACTCGACAGCGACCGCGCGGTCCTGGCCGCCGTCCGGCGTCTTGGCGGCACCGACGCCGCCGTGCTGGACGATCCGGAACTGGTCGCCATGGCGCTTCCCGCGCTGCGGGCCGACTACGGTGCGCTCGCCTCGTACCGCTGGACTCCGGATCCCGTGCTGAACACGCCGGTCAGTGTCTTCGTCGGAGCTGACGACCCGGTGGTTCCGGTCGCGGCGGCGGACGCGTGGCGTGAGCGGACCGCGCTGGAGAGCGAGACGCTGGTGTTTCCCGGCGGTCACTTCTATCTGGGCGGACAACTCGACAAGGTCGCCGAGGCGATCGTGGACCGCCTCGGAGTCCGGGCCTGGGACGTGTCTGACACATAGCGCCGTCCGCCCGGAGGGCGGGGCCCGCGGCGTCTGGTGCGTGCGATCCCGAGGCGGAGGATCATCCGTGTACTGGACGTACTCGGATGACTCCGACAACGCGGTGAGCGTGCGTGCCAGGCGTCGCAGGCCAGGCGGGATGTGTCAGACAGGGCCTAGCCCGGTCCGGGTCCGCGCCGGCCGACCAGGATTCGCCGTCCACGGTCCCGCTCGTCCGGAAGGGCGGGACCGCCGTTGACACCACAGACACCACATGCCGACCACAGGGACCGGGCCATGGCGGTACGGCCCTCCGAACTCGTCGAATCAAGACACTTTACCCATGGGGGGACAAGCGTGGAGTTCAGGATTCTGGGTCCGCTGGAGGTGTCGTTCCGCGACCAGGCGGTGCCCCTGGGGGGCTTCAAACAACGAGCGGCACTGGGGCTGTTGCTGCTGCGGGCGAACCGTGTGGTGGCCACCAGCGAGATGCTGGGCGCACTGTGGCCGGAGGAGGACTTGCCGGCGACCGCCCGGAAGATCGTGCAGAACGCCGTATGGGGGCTCCGGGCCATACTCTCGGAACCACCCGATGACCGGGACCGGGGCGCGGTGCCGGTCGAGCGTCCCGAGCTGCTGACTCAGGCGCCCGGCTACATTCTGCGTGTCGATCCCGACCGGCTCGACGTGAATCGTTTCGACCGGCAGGTCGCCGAGGGCCGGGCCCGGCTGGTCGCCGGGGACACGGAGCGGGCGGCGAGGCTGCTCCGCGAGGCCCTCGCCGAGTGGCGCGGACCCGCCTTGGCCGATCTCGCCGAACACGGCGTCGCCTGGCCGGAGCTGACCGCGCTGCGTCAGCTCCGGCTCGATGTCATGGAGGACCGCTTCGAGGCCGAACTGTCCTGCGGCCGCCACCAGGGTGTGCTGGGTGAGCTTGTCTCGCTGGTCGCCGCGGAACCACTGCGGGAGCGGCTGTGCGGACAGCTGATGCTCGCCCTGTACCGCTGCGGCCGGCAGGCCGAGGCCCTCAGTGTGTTCACCCGGGTGCGGCGCGCGCTGGTCGAGGAGTACGGCCTGGAGCCCTCGCGGGACCTCCAACTCCTCCAGCAGAGCATCCTCACCCATGATCCGTCCCTGGTCGCGCCCGTGGAGGCCGGGCCCGAGGAACTGGTGCTCGCGACCGTACGGCCGCTGCGCGGCGGTCCGCCGCCCAGGGCCGAAGAGCCGCCGCGGCGGGACGCCCGGGTGGGTGAAGACCACCGGCCGGAGGAACAACGCCATGTGTCCGGGCCGGAACACCGACGGGACGGCGCATGCCCTCATCAGTCACAGGAGAGACGGGTGAGACAGGAGGAACAGGCGAGACGGGAGCCCCGGCCCACCGCGCCACAGGCCGCCACCGGCCGCGCCGACGCGGGCGGATCCATGGCGGGACCGCTGGTCGAGCGGCGCCAGGTCAGCGTGGTGCTGGTGCGTACCGGATTCACCGGTGAGGCCGACGCGCTCGCGGCCGACCACATCGCGCTGTCGCTGCACGACGCCGTCAGCGCCTTCTCGGAGGGCGTTGAGGAGTTCGGCGGCACGGTCGTCGGCTCGCTCGGGTATGTGTCCGTCGGCCTGTTCGGGCTGCGGGAGGACCGGCCGACGGCGTCACTGGACGCGGTGGCGGCGGCGCTCGCCGTACGCGACCGGCTCAACAGGATGCCCGGACCCACCTTCCACGCCGTGGTGGTCGCGGGTTCGGCCCTGGTCCGCCATGACCCCGGCGACCCAGCCGCGCCTGTCACCGTGGTCGGCCGGCTGCTCGACGACGCCCAGACCCTGCTCACCGCCGTGCCGCCCGGTGAGGTGTACGTCAGCGGGGACGCGGCACGGGTCAGCGAGGTCAGATCGCGGCACTGGCCGGTGGTGCACCTGGAGGCGGATCACGAGGTGCCGCGGCAGCGCACGCCGGGAGAGACGTACGACGCGCCGGCCGGTGCGCACCACGACCCGGCCGACCGTGAACATGAACTGGCCATCCTCACCAATCTGCTGGACCGCTCCCGGAGCCATGAGTCGCCGCACCTGGTGACGATCCTGGGTGAACAGGGCGTCGGCAAGACGCGCTTCCTGGAGGAGTTCGAACGCCGGGTCTCTCTGCGGTCCGCGCAGGTCCGCGTGGTCCGCGTGGCGGCGGAAGGCGACTTCGACAACGGTCCGCAGCTTGCCCGTGACATCCTGGCCGCCTGCTGCGGACTGCCGGCCGGGGCCGGCGCGGACCATCGCTTCGCCGAAGCCGTTCGCAGGCTCGCGGGACACGGGCCGACCGCCGAACGTCTGGTGTACAGCCTCCATCCGCTGATGGGACCGGCCTCGAAACCCCCGAGCCACGACGAGATCCACGAAAGCTGGATAGAGCTGGTGACGCTCGCGGCGCGCGAGCGGCCCCTGGTCCTCTGCTTCGACGACATCCACCGGTCCGAGGACTCGGTGCTGGACTGCGTGGAGAGACTCGTCTCCACGGCCCGGTCCGCGCCGCTGTTCGTGGTCGCCTCCGCACGCCCGGAGCTGCTGGAGCGCCGTCCGTTCTGGGGCAGCGGGCAGCGACACACCGGCACCTTGACACTCGACCGGCTGCCGGAACCAGGAGTGGACCTCCTTTCGCGGTTCGCCGGCAGGACGGGACCGGCCGAGGGACCGGCGTATCCGGCCGGCTCCGCGCGCAACGGCGCGCGCTGGGGCCGGGCACTTGGCGGTCATGAAGCGTTCCTGGCCAGGCATGCGGAGCGATGACCGCCGAATGGAGCGGCTGAGCACACGACTTGCTTCCCTGAAAGCATGGATGACAACAACCCCCCAGCACACCCGACCCAGTGGCCGACGCGCGGTGCGGACATGGCCCTGGCCTCATTCGTGGGCAGGGAATTCGTCGAAGCTCTCGATGCCGGGCTGCGCCGGGCGGGAGCCGCGGGCCGGCGCCGGGCGCGGCCCGAGGCGCCGTCCCCGGCCGCGCCCGAGAGCGCGCCCGAGCCTCCCGTCAGGGACCGGCAGCCGGATCCGGTACGCCGGGCGGACCTGGCCGTGGCGCTGCTGAGCCGGCACGCCGCGGCGATCCTCCGGCGTTTCGAGACCGCGCTGCCGATGGTCATGATTCCGGGAGGTGTGTCGCGTCGCGTGTCGCGGCTCTCGCTCACCGTCTGGGCCCGGAGTGTCCTGCGTACCGCGATGCGCCTCGACGAGCCGGCCACGACCAGGACGGCGCCGCCGGCCGCGGAGCAGCAGGTGATCGCGGCGGCCCTGCTGCTGGAATGCGCGGCCACGACGCTGCCGGCCGGGCATCCGGCGGGCGCGGAGGCGATCGGCGCGCTGGCCCGGGCGATCCGTACACGGCGAACCGATCCGGTGGTGGCGGCCCGGTCCGCCGTCTCGCCGGTCTCCGTCCGGCGGCCGTGAGGGTCGAGGGAAGGCGGACATCCGCGCGCGGGCGGTCGCCGTCCGCGCGGTGGGCCGGTGCGCGCCGGATTCCGTCCGGGGCTCAGGCGACGTCCGCGCTGCCGTCCGGGACGAGCAGCGACTTCAGCAGCCGGTCCAGCGCATCGCCGTCGACGGGAGCGAGGCTGATGGTCATGGTGTGCTGACGGCCGCCAGCCCAGTCGGGACGGCGTTCGAGCAGTTGGGCGCGGGCGCCGACGACATTCAGCAGAGGGACATTGGCACAGGCGTGGGTGAGCTGCTCGACCGTCTCCAGCACGATGCCGTCGGCCTGGTGCAGGTCGTCCCAGATGAGAACCAGTGGTTGTTCGAGCGCCGCCTTGGCGAGGAAATCCCGCCAGGCAGCGAGTACTTCATGGACGGGAAGCGCGCGGTGCGAGCGGGGAACCACGGCGATCAGCGGGCGCAGCGGGGACAGCATCGCCCGTGCGCCCTTCTCGCTGCCGGTGAGCCGCGTCAGTGTGGCGTCGGCCTTGCGGAGCGCCGCTGCCTCCGTGTCCCGGCCGGTTATCCCGCAGTATGCGGCGAACATCTCCGCCGGCACGGACAGCGGGCTGCCGCTGCCCGGACGCGGTACGGCTCCGGTCAGCACCCGTACGGTGTCCCGCTCGGCGGTCAGCCTGCGGCGGAACTCCATCAGCAGCCGCGTCTTGCCGAGTCCGGACTCGCCCAGCACGGTGATCAGATGCGGTGTCGAACGCTGCTGCGTACGCCGCAACAGGCCGCGCATCAGGTCCAGTTCGCATTCCCGTTCGCCGGCTTGCGCCGCGCACGGCTCCACGGCGCCGTCCGTGCGGCCGCCGACCGTACGGACCTGCCACGTCGAGGGAGACGCGCACACGTGGTGGTACGTGATGACCGGCTCGGTGAGCCGGCGGGTCGTGTCGCACACCTGGACCTCGCCGCCGGGTGTCTGGTCCAGCATGTCCTGGCACGAATCGACCAGATCACCACCGATCCATGGTCTGACGGCGCCCGCCACGGTCCAGCTACAGACCACGGCCTCACCCGTGGTGACCGCCGCGTGCACGTCGAGGCCGCGCACCACGGGAGCGAGTGGAGTGAGCGGGCCCGCCGGAATGCTGAGGCAGTCCCTGACCGCGGTGCCGGCGCGCACCGCCCGGTCCGCGCCGTGCGCCGGCCCCGGCGAGTGTGCGAAGTAGCCGAGCTGGACGGAGCCGATCGACGCCGCGGCCAGACCGCCGAATTCCTCGATCTTCTCGCGGGCGAGCTGGGAGACGGCGTCGAGGACCCGGTCGACGTCCTTCGGCGGAAGATGGTCGAACTCCGCACCGAGCTGGAAGCGGAGCATCAGGATGGTGGCCGGCTGACGAGGGTTCAGCGGGACTTCCACCGCCTCGCGCGTCCGCGCCGCCGGAGCGGGCTCCGGCGCGGTGACCTCCTCCGCCTCGCGCGCGCCGCTCCCTTCCGGGGCCAGGCCGGCCGAGGCGGTCCTGGCCGGCCCCGAGGCCGCGAGGCCGTGTTCCCGCCGCGCCGTCACCTCCACGGGCAGGTCGAGCGCCGGATCCTGGGTGAGGACCGACTGCTGGAGGAGCTGCATCTGGCGGCCCGGTTCCAGGCCGAGCCCTCCGACGAGCGCCGCCCGCACGCGGCTGTAGACATCCAGCGCCTCCGCCTGCCGGCCGCACCGGTACAACGCGATCATCAACTGCTGGGAGGCCCGCTCACGCAGCGGCTCGGCCTCGACGAACGCCTCCAGCTCCCGCAGTACGGCATGGTGCCCGCCACAGGCCAGCTCCGCCTCGAAACGGTCCTCCATGACATCGAGGCGCTTCTCCTGCACCGCGGTGAGCTGCGGCCAGGCCGTGCCGTCCTCCACCAGGTCGGCGAGAGCCACGCCCTGCCACAGGGACAGAGCGTCACGCAGCACCCGGCTCGCCGTGAGCGGATCGTCGGCCACCAGCGCCGCGCGCCCCTCGACGACCCGCTGCTGGAAGACGAGCAGATCGACCTGGTCGGGCCGGACCCGGACCATATAGCCGGGAGCACGCGTCACCAGCTCCGGAGCATCCTCGGGATCCGCGGCGTGAGCGAGTGCGCGGCGCAGCCGCCAGACCGCGTTCTGCAGGATCTTCCGCGCGGTCATGGGCGCGCGGTCCGTGGGCCACAGCGCGTCGAGCAACTGGCTGGTGGGCACGACCCGGTTGGCGTGCAGCAGCAGAAAGGCGAGTGCCGCCCGCTGCCTGGTCCCGCCGAGTGCCACCAGCCCGGAGTCGGTCTCGACTTCCAATGGACCTAAGAGCCGAAATTGCATGGATCTCCCCGCTTGAAGCCCCGCACGCTACAAACCCTTGATCACCTGTGTCAAAGACCGGTTGGACCGGTCAGATCGGACATGTGGGCGTCGGCGTGCGGGGGCGAGGCACGCGGCGCCCGCTCAGCGGACGGGTGCGCCCGTGAGACGTTCACCGGCATGGTCCCTCAAGATCCCGCAGATGTCCCGGAGCCCGTCCACGAGTTGCGCGATCTGCGCGTCGGAGACCTGGAGGGACGGTTCGAACCGAAGAGTGTTCAGGGCACTCGCGGTCGGAAACGTACGGATGTTGTGCCGGCGCAGCAGATGCCCGGCGAGGACATAGCCGAAGAGGCCGCCGCCCGCCGCGTCCCGCAGGATCGGTGAGGAGGATCCCGACTGATCGTGGAACTCCATGCCGAGCATCAGGCCCTTGCCCCGGATCTCCTTGACCACCTCGGGAAAGTCCTCGCGCACCGAGGTCAGCGCGGCACGCAGGGCCTCTCCGCGCTCCACGGCCCGCCGATAGGCCGCGCCGCCGTCCGCCTCCAGCAGTTCAAGGACCTTGAGCGCGATGTGGCAGGAGAAGCTGTCCTTGGCGAAGGTCGAGCTGTGGACGATCTCGAACTCCTTGCGGTACCGCGCCCGGCGCACCAGCATCACCGATGTCTTGGCGATCCCTCCGCCGAGCGTCTTGGCCAGCGTGTAGTAGTCGCCACGCAGCCCGAGTCGCGAGCTCGCCAGGAGAGTCCCGGTCCGGCCCATGCCGCTCTGGATCTCGTCGATGACCAGCGGGCAGTCGATCGTCTCGCAGAACCGCTGGATCTCCGCCGCGAATTCGGCCGACAGGACATGGATCCCGCCCTCGCCCTGGATCGGCTCCACCAGGAAGGCGCAGAACGCCGGGAACTCGCGTTCCGCCACCTCCACCCGGCCGTCGGAGACGGACACGTCCCATACCACGCGCCGTTCCTCGGCGTAGATCTCCTTGAGCGCCTCGGGACGCTCCCGGGGTACGAATCTGGCCTGCGCCGCGAGTGACTTGAACGGTGCGCGGTATGCCTCGTTGTGCGTCAACTGCACGCTCGCCGCCAGCTTTCCGTGGAAGCCGCCCTCCAGCGAGAGGAACAACGGTGGCCGCGAGAGCTGTTCGGTGTTACGGCGCGTCAGCTCCGCCGCGAGCGGATCGAAACCGCCGCCGGACGTGATGCCCAGGCGGGTGTACGCTCCGGCCGCGACAACCGCCGTACCGTCCGCCACCGCTTCCCGGGCCCGCTCCAGACGCGTGGCGAGTTCCTCCCGGAGCGCGGCCAGTCGCATGACCCGGTCCAGTTCGGCGTGTTTGACGGCGGCTTCCACGGCTTCCGCTCCGGTATTGGCGAAGATGGCGAAGTACGCCTCGTCGGTGCGCAGTTCCCGGTGAATGATCCGATTGAGTTCCGCCGCGAGACGGTTGGCATAGGGATGCCGGGAGAACTGCGCGTGTACGGGAGTCCCGGCGGCCAGCAGTTCGGTCGCACGGCCGATGATCGCGGGATGGTTGTGACCGAGCAGGACGGAGCCGTAACCGCCGGCGTAATCCACCACCGGTATCTCGGCGCCGTCCTCGCCGAGTCGGAAGAGTGTGTTGTTCTCCGCACGGACATATTCGACGGCGAGCCCCGCGGTGCCCAGCACCTCGCGGAGATACGGCTCGGCGAGTTCCGGCTCGGCGGACTCTGGCTCAAGGGATACGGAGTCTGTGTGGTCCATGGCCACAGAGTGCGCCCGTGAGGTAAACCCTCAGTCACTGCGGAGTCACGCCGCCGGCGGTGGAGCGGGAAGTGGTCACGGTTACCCGACGGTGGAGGCCCGTCGGTGGGCCGCCGGTACGTTGATGAACGCCGGCCCGTGTTTCGAACCGGAACGGGCCGAGCGTGCCCCAACGAATTCGGAGAAGGTGGCATGAATTCCGCGTCCGCTGAACTCGACCCCACAGCTTCCCACTCCGCGCCGCGCCGGGTGGGCCCCGGCCGGCTGAGGGAAGTGATGTCCCGTTTCGCGACCGGCGTCACGGTGATCACCGTGGGCCGGGAGCATCTGCACGCCATGACGGCGAATGCCTTCAGCTCTCTGTCGCTCGAACCGCCCTCGGTGCTGTGCAGTGTGGGGCACGGCGCGGTGATGCATCAGGCGCTCACCTCCGCCGGCCGGTTCGCCGTGAATATTCTCGGCGTCGAACAGGAGCCTCTCGCACGGCATTTCGCCGACAAGAACCGGACCTTGGGGGCCGCGCAATTCGACGACGTCGAATGGCGGCCGGGTGAGCACACCGGGGCGCCGCTGCTGGCAGGCTCACTGGCCTGGCTGGAATGCGAGCTGACCGCGGCGCACTCGTTCGGCGACCACACCATCTTCATCGGGACGGTGCTGGAGGCCGGCCGAGGCGGTGACGGCCGCAGTCTGCTTTTCGTCAACGGCGCGTTCGGCCGTCCGGAACTGTCGGTCCACTGAACGACCGGCGCCGCTCCGATATGGGGCAGGAGGAGCGGCGGAGGAGGCGCCTGGCCTCCGCGCCCATGCGTACCCGCCCGTGCGCCGCTGGGCCCGGAGGCCGGGCTACGGGCGGGACCGCCATCGGGTGTGAGTCGCGGACGACGAGCTCGCCGCGGCCGTGAAGGCCGCACACGGGCGAGTGCGGCGGCGAGTTGGCCAAGGACCTGGTGCTGCTGAGTACGGCCCGAGCCTGAGGACTACTCGGCAGACAGGGCCTCGCGCATCGCCTTCGCGGTGGAGGTCGCGTCGTAGCCCTCGGGAACGCCTTCGAGCAGGATGATGTCGCCGTCGATGTGCCGCGAGCGTAGCGGTGCGATCTCCTGGTACGCGGGAGAGTCCCACCAGCCCCGCGCCTCGGCGATCCCGGGGAAGCCGATGATCACGACATTCCCGGGCCAGGTGCCCTCCTTCACCTCGTGCCGTGTGGCGTGCACGAGGAAGCGGCCGCCGTACGGCTCGAAGGTGGCGGTGATGCGCTCGATGTACTCGGCGATCTCCGGGTGCGGCGCGGCGTTTCGCAGGTTCGCTATGGCGTAGGCGGGCATGGTGTCCTTCCGGTCGGTCGGGCTCCGTCACCGGCGATCGTGGCAGGCGGCCGCGCCGGGGTCGATGACCTGACAGGTAAGCGTCCCGGCTCGCGGCGCGGACCTGCCTCCTCAGGGCTGTCCACAACGTCAGACGACGGCAGCGCCGAACCACGTGGGAAGCCGGCTGAGCAGTTCCTGCTGATCTTCGCCGATCCACGCCACGTGGCCGTCCGGCCGCAGCAGCGCCGCGGGCGCGTCCAGTTCCTCGCTGACGTCGACGACGTGGTCGATCCGATCCGCCCAGCCCGCCACCGAGAGCCGGCCGGTCTGGTCGAGCAGCAGGCCGCGGCCGCTGTGCATCAGCGCGTAGAGGCGACCCTGCTTCAGCTCCATGTCCCGCATCCGCCGGCCGAGCAGCTCGTGGCCCTCGCCGAAGTCGTAGCGGACCCCGACCGCGGTGATCATCTCGGTCACGTACCGGTTCACCTCCTCGAAGTCCAACAGCTTCGAGAACAGCTCCCGCAACGCCTCCGCACCCGGATCGGCCTTCAGCAGCGCGACCAGCGCGCGGGCGTTGGCCAACACGCTCGCGCCCACCGGGTGCCGTTCGGTGTGGTAGCTGTCCAGCAGGCCCTCCGGCGCCCAGCCGTTGACCTCGGCGGCCAGTTTCCAGCCGAGGTTGAACGCGTCCTGCACGCCGAGGTTGAGCCCCTGCCCGCCGGCCGGCGGGTGGATGTGCGCCGCGTCACCGGCCAGCAGCACCCGGCCGACGCGGTAGCGCTCGGCCTGTCGGCCGGCGTCGCCGACCCGGGACAGCCAGCGCGGTGAGTGGGCACCGAAGTCGGTGCCGGCGAACGCTCGCAGCCGCTGCTTGAACTCCTCAAGGGTCGGCCCAGTCGCACGGTCCTCGGCAACACCTTCGGCGGGCACGATAATGCGGTACACCCCGTCACCCAGGGCGTCGGCGCCGAACCGTACGTGGGTCTTGCGGATTTCGGCCGTCACTGCGGCCAGCGTCGCCGGTCGCTCGGTCACCTCCACATCACCCAGCAGCGTCTCGATCTTCGCGGGCTCACCGGGGAAAGCGACGCCGAGCAGCTTGCGCACCACACCGCGGCCACCGTCGCAGCCGACGAGATAACGCGAGCGCAGCCGCGTGCCGTCGGCCAACTCGACACTCACGCCGTCCTCGTCCTGGCTCAGCCCGACCACTTCGCGGCCGCGCCGGATCTCGGCACCGAGTTCGACGGCGCGCTCGGTCAGCAGCCGCTCGGTGACCGACTGCGCAGTCGCGAGGCCGAACGGGTGCGCGGTGTCCAGCCGGTTCGGCCACGGCTTGGCGATGACGCCGAAGAGACCGGCGGCCTGGAACTTCTCGCTGACCGCGAGGAACCGGTCCAGCAGGCCACGCTGGTCCATCATCTCGACGCTGCGCACGTGCAGACCGCGCCCACGGGACTGCCCGGTCGGCTCGGTCAACTTCTCCAGCACGACCACGTGCACGCCGTGCAGCCGCAACTCGCCGGCCAGCATCAACCCGGTCGGTCCACCGCCGACAACGATCACATCGATCATCACAAACCCCCATCGATTTCCACAGATTCCGGCTTCGGCTGGTGATTCTGCGGCAGGACCCGGGGCTTGCCACAAGCCTCCCGGTGCGCTATACGTTGAGAGTGGCAAGGAGCGGATGACCTCCTTGCCTTTGCTTTTGTCGTCCGCCGTGGACGGACAGCCCTTACAGGCGACTGGGGGCCGAGCGGACAGCCCTTAGGTGAGCGGCGATGATTCGTGTGGCCGACGGCGGAAATCCGCACCACGGCGGAAAGTCACACGGCGGTAAGCGAGCCGCTCTCACCGTGGCGCGGCGCCGCTGACCGAAGAATTACCCGACCATGACAGAGAACCCTCCGGAATGAATCCGGAGGGTTCTCTCGCCGCGTGGTGCGGTGCGTTCCGTTACTCGGCCACCAGACCTGTGGCAGCCACCGGACGGTCGATCGCCATCAGCCAGCGGCCGTCCTCGATACGCCGCAGCACGTCCGTGCAATTGCCTTCCAGAAGGAGGGGCGCACCGTCCGGGCCGGTGGTCTCTATGCTGTAGTCGACGCCGATCAGCGCCACATCACCCGCGATGTACGAGTGGGTCACCTTGGCCTTCAGGCTTGGCTTCGAGGCCAGGAAGTCCTTGAAGAAGGCCAGGCGCGCCGCGCCGGTGAGCGGCTCGCCGGAGAAGTTCGAGATGGAGTCGTCGAGGTACAGACGGTTGAACAGCTCGCCGTCACCCGAGTTGAAGACCTGGATGAAGATCTCGTTCTGGGTGTCGGTGTCGTTGGTGAGATCAGGGTTCTCGGGGTCGAAATCGACGGTGAAGGCCATGATGAACCGGCCCGCCTCTCTGTGATGGCCGAATAGGTTTGCTGTGCCGTACCGACTGGTGCTTGTGGTGGCCGAGCGCCGCCGCGCGGAGCCGCCGCGGCGCGGCTAGGACGTGTCTGACACATGGCGCCGTCCGCCCGGAGGGCGGGGCCCGCGGCGTCTGGTGCGTGCGGTCCCGAGGCGGAGGATCATCCGTGCACTGGACGTACTCGGATGACTCCGACAACGCGGTGAGCGTGCGTGCCAGGCGTCGCAGGCCAGGCGGGATGTGTCAGACAGGGCCTACGGGACAGTCCTTTAGCCCTGGCCGTACGGGTCGTCGACGGCGTAGCGCCAGACGGTGTCCTCGCCCAGGCGCAGCACATCGACGCCGACGCCTTCCAGGCGCTCGGGCGAGCCGTCCTCGTCGACGGTCTCGATGACCCAGTCGACGATCAGCAGCGCGGTGTCGCCGGTGACGAAGGACTGCCGTGGCACGGCGGTCATCCTCGGCTTCCGGGCCAGAAACTCCCGCTGGTAGTCCTTGCGGGCCTGACCCGTCAGCGGCGTGCCCGGCTCCCAGACCGCGACGGCCTCTTCGGTGTAGAAGCTGTCGACGGCGTCGAAGTCGCCGGCGTTGAACGCCTCCACGTAAAGCTCCGTGCGCTTTTCCAAGTTATCCGTGAGTTGAGACATGGCGAGAGTCGGCCTGCCCTTCAGGAGGTGAGGTGGCTGAGTTCCACGTACCGGGACGCTATTCCATCCCGCGCAACATCCCGGGCATCGCCGGGTAATGCGGTGCTCTCCCGCCGCTGCGGCTCCGAATTACCCGATCAAGGCCGTGCGTTGAGTTTCCGGAGAGAGCGAATGCCTACGATCATGTCTCAGGTTTGCCTCAATGCTTTGGGTTGTCGGTTAATTCAGCCGGAAGGGTAGTCGAGCGCGATGACGAATCAGCACCACCTTGAGACACCCGTGGCACATGGGGGAGACAACGAGGCCGTCGCGGTCGTCGGACTCTCCTGTCGTCTTCCCGGCGCGGAGAGCCCTGCCGACTTCTGGGAACTGCTCCGTACCGGAACGAGCGCCATTACGGCCGTGCCCGAGGGCCGCTGGGAGACCGCGACCGGGGACACCGCCGCCGAGGAGAGCGGACCCGGGATGCGCCGGGCCGGATTCCTGGACCGCGTGGACACCTTCGACGCCGCCTTCTTCGGCATCTCGCCACGCGAGGCCGTCACCATGGACCCACAGCAGAGGCTTGTACTGGAACTGGCCTGGGAGGCCCTGGAGGACGCCGGTATCGTGCCGGCCACACTGCGCGGCAGCCGTACCGCCGTCTTCGTCGGCACACTGCGCGACGACTACGCCGCGCTGCTCTACCAGCACGGTGTCCAGGCGATCACCCAGCACACCATGGCCGGTGTCAATCGCGGTGTCATCGCGAACCGCGTGTCGTACCACCTGGGTCTGCGAGGCCCCAGCCTGACCGTCGACTCGGCCCAGTCCTCCTCACTCGTCGCCGTGCATCTCGCCTGCGAGTCACTGCGCTCCGGTGAGTCCGAGGCGGCCGTCGTCGCCGGCGTCAATCTCAATATCCTGGCCGAGGCCGCGGTCACCGAGGAGCGGTTCGGCGGCCTGTCGCCGGACGGCACGGCCTACACCTTCGACGCCCGTGCCAATGGATTCGTCCGCGGTGAGGGCGGCGGCGCCGTCATCCTCAAGCCGCTCGCCCGCGCGGTCGAGGACGGCGACCACATCTATGGTGTGATCCGTGGCAGTGCGGTCAACAACGACGGCGATACTCCCGGTCTGACCGTCCCGGGCCGCGCGTCCCAGGAGAGAGTGCTGCGCGAGGCGTACGAGAAGGCCGGTGTCGACCCCACGGCGGTCCAGTACGTGGAGCTGCACGGCACGGGCACGCCGGTCGGCGACCCGATCGAGGCCGCGGCGCTCGGCGCGGTCCTCGGCGCCGGCCGTACCTCCGACCGGCCACTGCGAGTCGGCTCGGCGAAGACCAACGTCGGTCATCTCGAAGGCGCCGCCGGCCTGGTCGGCCTGCTCAAGGCGCTGCTGGCGCTGAGCCACCGCCGGCTCCCGGCGAGCCTCAACTTCGAGACGGCCAGTCCGGACATCCCGCTGGCCCGGCTCGGCCTCGCGGTGCAGAGCGAGCTGTCCGAGTGGCCGGAGCCCGACGGGCCGCTGCTGGCCGGTGTGTCCTCCTTCGGTATGGGCGGTACCAACGCGCATGTCGTGCTGGCCGGTTACCCGGTCCATGAGCCGGCTGCCCGTCCGAGGCCCGCCAACACGCCCGTACTCACCCCGTGGGTGGTCTCCGGCCGCGGCACCGCCGCGCTGCGCGGCCAGGCCGAGCGGCTGCGCACCGCCGTCGCCGCCGACGGCACGCTCGACCCGGCGGATGTGGGCCTGTCCCTCGCGGCGCACCGCACCGTCTTCGACGACCGCGCGGTCGTCCTCGCGGACAGTCGTGCCGCGCTTCTGGACGGGCTCGCCGCGGTGGCCCAGGGCACACCGGCTCCCGGCGCCGTCACCGGTACGGCGCGGCCCGGAGGACCGGCCCTGCTCTTCACGGGCCAGGGCGCGCAGCGCATCGGCATGGGCCAGGAACTGCACCGTACCTTCCCGGTGTTCGCCCAGGCCTTCGACGAGGTGTGCGCTCATCTCGACCCGCTGCTCGGCCGCCCGCTGACCGAGGTCATCGCGTCCGGCGACGGCCTCGACGAGACGGGCTTCACGCAGCCCGCGCTCTTCGCGGTGGAGGTGGCCCTGTACCGCCTCGTCGCCTCCTGGGGCGTTGAGCCCGCGTATGTGGTCGGCCACTCCATCGGAGAGATCGCCGCCGCCCATGTCGCCGGAGTGCTCTCGCTCGCGGACGCCTCGCGCCTGGTCGCGGCCCGGGGCCGGCTGATGCAGGCACTTCCGGCCGGTGGTGTCATGGCCGCCGTGCGAGCCAGCGAGGACGAGGTGCTGCCGCTCCTCGCGGACGAGCCCGGGGCCGCGATCGCCGCGGTCAACGGACCTCTGTCGACGGTCGTCTCGGGAGACGAGGACGCCGTCGACCGGATCACCAGGCTCCTGTGCGCGCAAGGCAGAAGCATCCGCGGACTGACCGTCTCGCACGCCTTTCACTCACCGCTGATGGATCCCATGCTGGACGACTTCCGCCAGGTCGTCGAGGGACTCACCTTCCACGAGCCGAGCCTGCCGGCCATCTCCACCGTCACCGGGGAGCCGGTCGGTGCCGGACAGTGGTCCTCGCCCGAGTACTGGGTGGAGCAGGTGCGCCGCCCGGTGCGCTTCCTGGACGCCGTACGCGCGCTGGAGGCCGCCGGCGTCACGACCTTCCTGGAGCTCGGCTCCGACGCCGTCTGCTCGGCGATGGCCGCCGAGTGTGTGCGCGACGCGGACGCCACGGCATCGGTGGCCACACTGCGCTCCGGCCGTCCCGAGCCCCGAAGCCTGCTCACGGCCCTCGCCGCGGTCTTCGTCCGCGGCGCCCGGGTGGACTGGGCCGCCGTGTACGCGGGCCAGGAGGCCCGCCGGGTCCCGCTGCCCACCTATGCCTTCCAGCGTGAGCCGTACTGGATCGCCGGCACGGCCCGCGCCGCGACGCTCTCCGCGAGCACGACCGCGGTGAAGACCCGGGCCGCCGCGCCTGTGGCCCCGGCCGGGACCACGGCCGATCTCGCCGGACTCGTCACCGCGCACATCGCCTCCGTACTGGAGTACGCCGACGAACGCCGTGTCGAACTCCACACCAGCTTCAAGGACTTGGGCTTCGACTCGCTGATGTCGGTGGAGCTGCGCAACGCGCTGTCCACCGCCACCGGTCTGCGGCTGCCGAGCGGACTCCTCTTCGACCGGCCCACGCCCACCGCGCTCATCGACCATCTGCGCACACTGGCGGCCGGGCCGGACGAGACGGCGGACGACGATCAGCGCCGCGCCGAAGCCACCGGTGAACCCATCGCCATTGTGGGCATGGCCTGCCGCTACCCGGGCGGAGTCGCCTCGCCCGAGGATCTGTGGAAGCTGGTCGCCGACGGCACCGACGCGATCTCGGGCTTTCCCACCGACCGGGGCTGGGACGAGGAGCTGTTCGACCGCGATCCTTCGAGCAGCGGCAGGAGTTCCGTCCGTGAGGGCGGGTTCCTGCACGAAGCCGCCCAATTCGACAACAGCCTCTTCGGTATCTCTCCGCGCGAGGCGCTGGCCATGGATCCGCAGCAGAGACTGCTGCTGGAGACCGCGTGGGAGGCCGTGGAGCGGGCCGGGCTGGACGCCGACACACTCCGGGGCAGCCGCACCGGTGTGTTCGTCGGAGCCACGGCGCTCGACTACGGACCGCGTATGCACGACGCACCCGACAGCGTCGAGGGCTATGTGCTGACCGGCACCACGCCGAGTGTGATGTCCGGCCGCATCGCCTATCAGCTCGGACTCGTCGGGCCCGCGGTGACCGTGGACACGGCCTGCTCGTCGTCGTTGACGGCACTGCATCTCGCGGTACGGTCGCTGCGCTCCGGAGAGACCACACTGGCCCTCGCCGGCGGCGCCACCGTGATGTCGGCGCCCGGCATGTTCGTGGAGTTCTCCCGGCAGCGCGGCCTCGCGGCCGACGGACGCTCGAAGTCCTTCGCGGCGGGAGCGGACGGCACCTCATGGGCGGAGGGCGTCGGCCTGCTGCTGGTGGAGCGGCTTTCGGACGCCCGGAAGAACGGCCATCCGGTGCTCGCGGTGATCCGGGGATCCGCCGTCAACCAGGACGGGGCGAGCAATGGACTCACCGCGCCCAGCGGCCCCTCCCAGCAGCGTGTCATCCGCCAGGCCCTGGCCGACGCGGGCCTCGGCCCGGCCGAGGTCGACGCGGTCGAGGCACACGGCACCGGCACCCGTCTCGGCGATCCCATCGAGGCCGAGTCGCTCATCGCCACCTACGGCCAGGAGCGTGAACGTCCGCTGCTGCTGGGCTCGTTGAAGTCGAATATCGGTCATGCGCAGGCCGCCGCCGGCGTGGGTGGTGTGATCAAGATGGTGCAGGCGATGCGGCATGGCGTGCTGCCCAGGACACTGCATGTGGATGAGCCGTCGCCGCATGTGGACTGGGAGTCGGGCGCGGTGGAGCTGCTCACCGAGCGGACCGACTGGCCCGAGGTGGACCGGCCGCGCCGCGCCGCCGTCTCCTCCTTCGGGATCAGCGGCACCAACGCCCATGTCATCATCGAACACCAGCCACTGGACGAGGAACACCGGCCGGCGGCCCCGGAGCGTCCCGGCCCGACGGTCCCGGCACCCTGGCTGATCACCGCGCAGGACGACACCGCACTGCGCGCCCAGGCCGTCCGGCTGCGGAAACACCTCACCGACACCGGCGCCCACCCGGCGGACATCGGTCTGTCCCTCGCCACCACCCGCACCGTCCTCGATCAGCGGGCCGTGATCCTCGGCACCACGGCCGAGACATTCCTGGCCGGACTCGACGCCCTGGCGACGGGCACGGACGTACCGCAGCTCGTGACCGGAAGCGCCTCGGGCGCCGGCCGTACCGCGTTCCTGTTCACCGGGCAGGGCGCACAGCGCGCCGGAATGGGCCGGGAACTCCACGAGTCGTCGCCGGTGTTCGCCGCCGCACTGGACGAGGTCTGCTCGGCGCTGGACGCACACCTCGAACGGCCGTTGCGGGACGTGATGTTCGCTCCGGCGGACAGCGCGGCCGGAGCGCTGCTGCACCGGACCGCCTACACTCAGCCGGCGCTGTTCGCCGTGGAAACGGCGCTGTTCCGGCTGCTGGCACACCACGGACTCGTTCCCGCACTGCTCGCCGGACACTCGATCGGTGAGCTGACCGCCGCCCATGTGTCGGGTGTGCTCTCGCTCGACGACGCCGCGCTCCTTGTCGCGGCCCGGGGACGGCTGATGGAGTCGGCACGCGCCGGTGGCGCCATGATCGCGATCGAGGCCGAGGAGTCCGAGCTCGCCGCCGATCTCATGGAACACTCCGGCCTGCTCTCCGTCGCCGCCGTCAACGGCCCGACCTCGCTGGTGATCTCAGGCGACGAGGACGCCGCCGAGCGGGTCGCGGAGCGCTGGCGCTCGCGCGGCCGCAGGACCCGCCGGCTCCAGGTCAGCCACGCCTTCCACTCACCGCACATGGACGATGTCCTGGACGAGTTCCGTGCGCTCGCGCGCGGCCTCACCTTCCACGCTCCCGCCATTCCGATCGTCTCCACCGTCACCGGCGCGCTCAGTGAGACCGCCGACCTCACCTCGCCCGACTACTGGGCCGGACAGATACGCGGCACCGTCCGCTTCCTGGACGCGGCCCGCGCGCTGGAGCGTCAGGGCGTCAGTGTGTTCGTGGAAGTGGGCCCCGACGCCGTACTGACACCGATGGTGCGCGACTCTCTCGCCGGAGACCCGGCCGCCGTGCCACTCCTGCGGGCCGGCCGGCCCGAGACGGAGACACTGACCGCGGGACTCGCGAGGGCCCTCGCGTACGGCGCGCCACTCGACGCGGCCTCGTTCTTCCCGGGTGCGCACCGCGTCGACCTGCCGACCTACGCCTTCCAGCGCGAGCACTACTGGCTCGCGAACGACACCGTCACCGACGCCCGTGGTCTCGGCCTCGACCCCGCCGGCCATCCGCTGCTGTCCACCGCGGTGGAGCTGGCGGGCCGGGAGGATCTCGTCCTCACGGGCCGGCTCGGCATCGGCAGCCATCCCTGGCTGGCCGACCACGCCATCGACGGCACGGTCCTGGTGCCCGGCACCGCCTTCCTCGAACTCGCGCTGACCGCGGGCGGACACCTCGGCGCGGAGCGGGTGGAGGAGCTCACGCTGGAGACACCGCTGACGCTGCCCGAGCACGGCGCGGTCCGTGTCCAGGTCGCCGTGGACGCGCCTGACGCCTCCGGCGCGCGGACCTTCGGCATCCACTCCCGCGGCGACGGCGCCGCCGACGACCGCCGGCCCTGGACCCGCCACGCCTCAGGTGTCCTGGGCCGCGCGGGAGCGCCGGTCGCCGAGGACCCGCGCGCCTGGCCGCCCGAGGGCGCCGTGGCGCGACCGCTCGACGGGGTCTACGGCCGGCTCGCGGAGCTCGGCTACCAGTACGGCCCGGCCTTCCAGGGGCTCACCGCCGTCTGGCGCGTCGGAGACGACCTGTGCGCCGAGGTGTCCCTTCCTGAGGAACACCGGTCGGACGCCGCGCACTTCGGCATCCACCCGGCGCTGCTCGACGCGGTCCTCCATCCGCTGGTGCTGCATGCCGCCGACGTGGCGGGCGGCGCGGCCGCCGGCTCGATCCGGCTGCCGTTCTCCTGGACCGACACCGTCCTGCACGCCACCGGAGCCACCACGCTGCGGGTGCGTATCTCTCCGACCGGTCCCGACACCTTCTCGCTGACCGCCGCCGACGCCGCGGGCCGTCCGGTGGTCGCCGTCGAGTCCCTGGTCCTGCGACCCGTCGCACGCGATCAGCTCGCTCCCGCCGCGAACCGTGCCGAGGGCCTCTACGGCGTGGAGTGGACGCCCGTCACCGCACCCGCCGCGGCGCCGCGCGCACTCCGGATCGCGGAGGCGCTCCACGGTGAACTGCCGGGCGTGGACGAGGCGGACGAGGCGGCCCGTCCCGATGCCGTCCTCGTACGGGTCGACCAGTTCCACACCTCCAGGCCCGGAACGGACGAGCCTGCCGCCGCCCGTGAGACGGCGGCGGGCGCGCTGCGGCTGATCCAGTGGTTCCTCGCCGACGAACGGTACGACGACACACAACTGCTGCTGGTCACGCGTGGCGCCGTCGCGGTGGCGCCCGGAGAGAGCGTCACCACGCCGGCGAGCGCTCCCGTCTGGGGCCTGGTCCGCGCGGCACAGTCGGAGCACCCGGGCCGCCTGGTCCTGGTGGACGTGGACCGTACGGAGGCGGAGACACTGCTGCCCGTCGCCCTGGCCACCGGCGAGCCGCAACTCGCCGTGCGCGGCGATCAGATGAGCGCGCCACGGCTGGCGCGCGCGAACCGGAGCGACGCGGACACCGCGCCCGCCTTCGATCCGGCGGGCACCGTACTGATCACCGGTGGTACGGGTGGACTCGGCGCTCTGCTCGCCCGGCATCTCGTGGTGTCGAGCGGCGTCCGGCGGTTGTTGCTGGTGAGCCGTCGCGGTCCGGACGCGCCGGGTGCGGAGGAACTGTCGGCGGAGTTGGCGGCGTTGGGTGCCGAGGTCTCGGTGGTGGCGTGTGATGTGACGGATCGTGCGGCGCTGGCGGAGCTGTTGGGCCGTTTCTCGCCGGAGGATCCGCTGACGGCCGTGGTGCATACGGCCGGTGTGCTCGACGATGCCACGGTCGAGACGCTGACGCCTGAGCGGCTGGACGCCGTACTGCGGCCCAAGGTGGACGCGGCCTGGCATCTGCATGAGCTGACCCGCGACATGGACCTCACCGCCTTTGTGCTGTTCTCCTCCGTCTCGGGTCTGCTCGGCACGGCCGGACAGGCCAACTACGCCGCGGGCAACGCCTATCTCGACGCCCTGGCCGCCCATCGCCAGGCACTGGGACTCGCCGCCGTCTCGCTCGCCTGGGGACTGTGGGACGGCAGCCACGGCATGGGCGGCACACTCGGCGAGGCCGACCTCAGCCGCTGGAGCCGTACGGGCATCAGGCCCCTCACGCCGGAGCGAGGACTCGCGCTCTTCGACCTGGCGCTCACCGAAGGGGCCGCGCTGCGCGTCCCGCTGGAGCTCGACACGGCCGCCCTGCGCGCTCTCACCGACGAGCCGCCGGCTCTGCTGCGAGGGCTCGGCAGACCCCAGCCGCGCCGTGCCGCCGCGCGCACCGCGGCGGACGGCGGCCCCGGCTGGACCCAGCGGATCGCCGCGCTCTCCGAAGACCGTCGCCGCGAGGCCGTACTGGAACTGGTCCGTGGCACCGTGGCGGCCGTCCTCGGCCACGCCGACGCCTCGGCGCTCGACCCACGACGTGCCTTCAAGGACATCGGGTTCGACTCGCTCGCCGGAGTGGAACTGCGCAACCGCCTGAACACCACCACCGCACTGCGGCTGCCCGCCACGGTCGTCTTCGACCATCCGTCGGCGCAGGCACTGGCCGACTACATCTTCTCCCGGGTCTCGGACGTCCGGCCCGCCGCTGCCGTGCCCACCACGCGCACCGCCGTCGCCGCCGACGAGCCGATCGCGATCGTCGGGATGGCGTGCCGTTATCCGGGCGGAGTGGCGTCGCCGGAGGATCTGTGGCGGCTGGTGCTGGAAGGTACGGACGCCGTCAGTGAGTTCCCGGTGAACCGGGGCTGGGACCTGGACGCGCTGTACGACCCGGATCCCGACCGGACCGGTACGTCCTATGTACGGCACGGCGGATTCCTCCATGAAGCCGACCTGTTCGACCGCGAGTTCTTCGGTATCCCGCCCCGTGAGGCCACCGCGATCGATCCGCAGCAGCGCCTGCTGCTGGAGACCGCGTGGGAGACACTGGAGAGTGCCGGTCTCGACCCGGCGGCGCTGCGCGGCTCGCGGACCGGTGTGTTCACCGGCGCCATGTACGACGACTACGCGTCCCGGCTGTCCGCGAGCCCCGAGGAGTACGAGGGCTTCCTGCTGGCAGGCAATCTCTCCAGCGTTGTGTCCGGCCGGTTGTCCTACACGTACGGGTTCGAGGGGCCGGCGGTGACGGTGGACACGGCGTGTTCGTCGTCGCTGGTCGCGTTGCATCTGGCGGCGAAC